>NZ_JAIUIH010000010.1:0-230357 GCF_020165515.1 Mesorhizobium sp. BR1-1-13 | reverse complement strand
CCTTCGGCCAGCTTCTCGACCTGGCCGGCGACAAGGCCGTCGATGCTCGAGCGGCTTTCGGCCAGCTTGGCGAGATCCTCCTCAAGCGCTTTCGACAAGGTCGAACGGTCCTGGACCAGCTTGTTCATGTGGTCGGCAATGACGCTGTTCACATTCTGCAAGTCGGCCTCGAGAACCCGCGACAGCTGCCCGCGGTCCTCGGCCAGCCTCTCGGACTGGCTCGATATGACGCCCTTGATCGCGTTGAGGTCGGATTCCAGCGCCCGCCTGAGAATATCGCGGCCTTCGGCCAGTTTCTCGACCTGACCGGCGACCAGGCCGTCGATGCTCGAGCGGCTCTCGGCGAGCTTGGCAAGGTCGGCTTCAAGGGTCTGCGACAGCAGGCTGCGATCCTCGGCCAGGCGGCCCGAATGGTCCTCGATCAGCCCGCGTATGCTGGACAGATCGTCCTCCAGCGAACGGCCGAGCTGCGAGCGGTCTTCCGCCAGTTTCGCCGAATGCGCCTCGATGAGGTCCTTGATGCCGGCGATGTCGTTCTCCAGCGCCTTGGCGAGTACCGCGCGGCCCTCGGCGATCTTCTCGACCTGACCGGCGACAAGGCCATCGATGTCGGCGCGCGTGTCCACGAGCTTGCCGAGGTCGGTTTCGAGCGCGCGCGAGAGAATGTTGCGGCCTTCGGCCAGCTTGCCAACATGTCCAGCAACCATTTCGTCAATGATTGTACGGGCTTGCACCAACTTTCCTGAGTCTTCGTTGAGAGCCTGGGAGAGCCGGTTGCGACCTTCTTCCAGCCTTTCGAGGTGGCTGCCGAGCGAAGCGTCGATGGCAGCGCGCGATTCGTTGACCTTGCGCAGATCTTCTTCGAGAGCGCGCGCGATCAGGCTGCGGCCTTCGGCCAGCCTCTGCACCTGGTCGGTCACCGCGGCATCGATACCGGCACGGCTCTCGGCGAACTTGGCCAGATCGGCCTGCATCGCGGCCGCCATGCGCTCGCGGCTCTCGGAAAGGCTGCGGCTGTGATTTTCGACCGCTTCCTCTATGCCCACGCGGGCATCGGCAAGCCGCTGGATATCGGCATCGAACGAGCGCGAGACGACGTGGCGCGTCGCTTCCATGCGTCCGGCGAAATCGCTGGCGCGCGCTTCGAGCATGGACGAGGTCGACGTGACGATATCGGCCATGTCGGCGCCGATCTGGGTCTTGCCCTGGTCGATCATCGCCGTCAGCGTGTCCTTGCTCTCGGCGAAGGTGTGGGCGATTTCGCGCGCGCGTTCGACCAGCGTTTCGTTGATCTGCCGGGCGCGCGCTTCGAGCGCTGCGTTGAGCTTCTGCGTGCCGGTGTCGAGGGCCTCGGCACGGGTCTGGAACTCGCTGATCAGCGCCTGACCGCGCTCGGCGAGTGTGCGCTCGATGCCGTTGAGGCTGGCCTCGAATTCCGAATTGAGTGTGCGCGCGGCGCCGCCAAGCAACGACACCATGCCGTTCGTTCGATCGTCGAGCAGGTCGGTCAGCGACCGGGTCAGGCCGTCTGTCGTGTCCGTCAGCTTGGCGATGCGCGTGTCGAGCAGGCTGGCGAAAGCTTCGCCGGAGGTCGAAAGCTTGTCGGTGATGGTGTCGAGCCGGCCTTCTACCGAATCGAAGATCGACAGCGAGCTTTCGTTGATGCGGTCGATAAGCGTGTCGCCGGAATTGGTGATGGTCATCGACAGTTTGGTCGATGCATTGAGAATGCTGTCGCGGATGAGGTCGCTAGCAGCGCCGATTTCGTCCTTGAGCGTGTCGTGCGCGCCGGCGATCGAGGCGCGAACCCGCTCCGCATGGCTGACGACCGCCTCGCGCTCGCTGCCGAGGCCGTCGACGAGCGAGCGGATGCGGGTTTCGTTTTCCGAATAGGAGCGCTCGATCTGGTTGACCTCGCTGTGGACCAGCGTTTCCAGTTCGACGGCGCGGGCCAGCGTGCGTTCGATGCCTTCGCCCATGGCGGCCACCTCGCGGCGGACGGCCTGGCCGATCATCATGACGCGATCCTGGGCCATGTTTTCTGGCTCGGTGAGGCGGAAGGCCACTTCCGTCATCGACTGGGCGGCGATGCGCATGTCCTGGGCGCGGCGAATCATGGCGGCGAAGGCCCAGAACAGGATGACCGGCACGATGGCCGCGACAGCAAGGCCGATCAGCTCGGGACGGGCAAAGAACTGGTCGAGCGTGCGGATCCTCCAGATGCTCGGCCCGAAGAGGAGGTTGGCCAATCCGCCCGCGCCGGCGATCCAGGCCAGCGAAACGAAGGCGATAACCCAGTAGATCGTGTTCGAGGCGCGCCGGTTGAGGCTGTGCAGAAGCGTCTTGTAATCCTTCTGACGATCGTCATTGGCCGGCGAGAAGCCGGCGGGCTGACCGCCATTGCGTGTTTCGACGGGGCGCAGTTCGGCGGGTCTGGTCTTTGGCGCGGGATTCGCGGCCTGGGCTTGGTTTACGACGGGTGCTTGCGTCTGATTGCGTCCCTCGCGCGCCAATTCGTCAGCGGCCTGGGAAATCTGCGCTTCCAGATCTTCCATCGAGGCCGCGATATCGAGGTCGCCGCTGCCGGTGTCGCCGCCGAGGTCGAGATCGAGTGCCTTCTCGAGTTCCCTGGCCACATCGTTGTCCAGAGATCTGGTCGTCGTTGTTTTCTTCGCCATGCCTTCGCTACCCTGTACTAGCTGCCGCGGGCTTATGATTCTGGTTGTCGCACCCACGCGCAGGAGGCTGAAAATGGACCCCTCGTATCGTAATGACACAGGGGGGTAAAGAAAACATGCATTCCGCGGGATACGTAAAACTTTAAATATAAGGTTAACGGAAGCGTGATTCCGGCGCCGCTTTCGCAACATTTTTCCCGGCCATTCATTAACCCGTTGTCCATTGGATTCGCCTAGTTTTTCAGGCGGCCGAAGAAGCGGAGTTCGAGTTCATGCGTGGCGAAAGCGGCATTGCCTTCTCAATGCCCGGGGGCGATATATCGGGAACGAGGCGGTCCCGACCGGTCGATTTGGCACACCTTGCGCGGCAGACGATGGGCGACCGCAGCCTCGAACAGGAGGTGCTGGCGCTCTTCGTACAGCAGGCACTGTCGGTGCGCGACAGGATAGTCGATGCGGACATCAAGGACCGGCTGCTTCTGGCGCACGGCCTGAAGGGCTCGGCGCGCGGTGTCGGAGCCTTTGCCATTGCCGATTGCGCCACCGAGATAGAACGGCAGCCGGAAGACAGCCAGACGCTTACGCGGCTGGGCAAGCTGATCGACGAAGTGCGCGATTTCATCGCCGCCATCAACCGCTAGACCGGTTTGCGGAAAAACGTCACCGAGCGGCGCTTTCTCGCCGCAGTTGACTTGTGTGCCCGAGTGATTATCTCGGCGGAAACTCCCTCAGGTGACAAATGACCAAACTGACCTTCATTGCCCATGACGGCACACATTTCGACGTGGATGCCGAGAACGGCTCGACGGTCATGGAAAACGCCATCCGCAATGCCGTGCCGGGTATCGAAGCGGAGTGCGGCGGCGCCTGCGCCTGTGCAACCTGCCATGTCTATGTCGACGAGGCCTGGACGGCGGAAGTCGGCGAGCCGGAAGCGATGGAAGAAGACATGCTGGACTTCGCCTACGACGTCCAGCCTAATTCGCGGCTGTCGTGCCAGATCAAGGTGCGCGACGCGCTCGACGGACTGGTGGTGCGGGTGCCCGAGCGCCAAGGCTAAAAGCCGAATTTGCCCGAGGCAATGAATCCGGTAGGGGTTCCTTAGGGACCTTCGCCGGCTGTTGATGGCGCCTTGGATGGAAAACCCGCCTGTGCGGCGGGCCCTGGCGCAACTCAACACCATGACCAAATATCTACCATAGCTGCCTTCACCCAGTCAAGAAAAAATTCCTATCGTGAGAAGCTGCCTGCCATGAAAAGGTGGCGGGACTGCCGGACTTGCGGTCGTCAAGCCTTGTAACCCGAGTTCGGAGCCCTGATTTTTGCCGCTGCCGCTTGGCAGCAAGCCGGTGGTCATGCAGTCTCACGCCAATCCAGCAGCGAGGCGCGCATCATGACCGGCATCACCAGGACAGACGTACTCATTGTCGGGGCAGGGCCGGTCGGCCTGTTCGCCGTGTTTGAGCTTGGCCTGTTCGACATGAAGTGCCACCTGATCGACATTCTCGACCGGCCCGGCGGCCAGTGCGCGGAACTCTATCCGGAGAAGCCGATCTATGACATTCCCGGCTGGCCTTCGATCTCGGCGCAAGGCCTGGTCGACAAGCTGCTCGAGCAGATCGCGCCGTTCAAGCCCGATTTCACCTACAATCGCATGGTCTCCAGCCTGGAGCGACTGGAGGATGGCGGCTTTCGCGTCACCACGGACGAGAATGAGGTGTTCGAGGCCAAGGTGGTGGTGATCGCCGCCGGCGGCGGCTCCTTCCAGCCAAAACGCCCGCCCATCCCGGGCATCGAACCCTATGAGGGCAAGAGCGTCTTCTATTCGGTGCGCCGGATGGAAGATTTTCGCGGCCACGACCTCGTTATCGTTGGCGGCGGCGATTCGGCTCTGGACTGGACGCTCAATTTGCAGCCGGTGGCAAAAAGCGTGACGCTGGTCCACCGGCGCCCGGAGTTCCGCGCCGCGCCCGACAGCGTCAACAAGATGTACGACATGCAGGAAATGAAGCAGCTGGATTTCCAGGTCGGGCAAGTGACGGGCTTGACTGGCGCCGACGGCCAACTGTCGTCCGCCCTGATCAGGGGGCCGGAGGGCGACATCGAAGTTCCTTGCACGCGGATGCTGCCCTTCTTCGGCCTGACCATGAAGCTCGGACCGATTGCGGAATGGGGGATCAACCTTCACGAGAACCTGATTCCGGTCGACACCGAGAAGTTCCAGACGTCGGTCCCGGGCATCTTCGCGGTCGGCGACATCAATTGGTATCCCGGCAAGCTGAAGCTCATCCTGTCGGGCTTTCACGAGGTCGCGCTGATGGCCCAGGCCGCCAAGCGCATTGTCAGCCCGGGCGAACGCATCGTGTTTCAATACACGACCTCCTCCTCCAGCCTGCAGAAGAAGCTCGGCGTGGCAGAGGCCTCCTGACGCGTGTCGCTTCAGTCCGCCAGCACGGGGGCCTCGGGATGGCCGCGCAGCGGTTTTTCTGGCATCAGGCTTAGCGTCAGCAGCGCCATGATCAACATCACCACGGCGGCGACGAAGATCAGCCCGAAGGCGGCAGCCTCAGCACCGGCGCCGGTCGCCTGCGCGCCTTCGCCCGCCAGCGGCAGCCCGTTGCCCAGGGCGACCGCACCGAGGATAGCAACGCCGAGCGCACTGCCCAGCGAGCGCAGGAACGTCAGCACCCCGGTGGCGACGCCCAGATGCCTGGGGTCGACGGCGTTCTGAACAGACACCGTGGCCACCGGAAAGGTGGTTCCGCTGCCGAGCCCGACGCACGTCGTCAGGATCTCGACTACCAGCAGCGAGGCGTGCCCAGCCACCAGGCTGAGGACGCCGAGGCATAGAACGGCGAAGCCCAATCCGACCATGGCGATCCGCTTGTAATGGACGAAACGCGGAATGGTGCGCCCGCTGAATGTCGCGCCCGCCACCGTGCCAAGCATCAGCCCTAGGAGGGCGGTGCCGGATTCGCTCGCGGACAGGCCGATGACCGACTGGAGATAGACCGGCAGGTAGACAGACAGGCCGATATTGGCCGCCTGCAGAAGGAACATGGAGAGCGTGCCGGCAAGGACGATCGGGTTGCTCAGTACCTCGAGCGAAATCAGCGGCTCGGTTGCGCGTAGCAGCCGCAGCGCAAAGGCGCCCCACAGGACCAAGGAACTGGCGACCAGCCCGAGGATCTCCGTCGACAGCCAGGGGTATTCGCTGCCACCCCAGTTCAGCGCCAGAAGCAGCAGGGCCGTGGCGGCGACGAGAAGCAGCGCGCCGAGCCCGTCTATGCGGTGCCGTCTTGCCGCGACCGGCAGCTTGCGCAGCGGCTTGTTGATGATGGCCATGGCGACGATGCCGAGCGGAATGTTGATCCAGAAGATCAGCGACCAATGGAGATGTTCAGCGAACGTGCCGCCGAGCAACGGCCCGGCGATGCTGGCGACTGCCCAGGTGCCCGAGATCCAGGCCGCATAGCGTGCCCGCTCGCGTGGCGGCACGAGGTCGCCGATGACGGTCTGCGCCAGGGCGAAAAGCCCGCCGCCGCCGGCGCCCTGGATCGCGCGGCCGATCACCAGCACGAACATGTTGGGCGCCATCGCGCTGACCAGCGAGCCGGCGAGGAAGATGAGGATCGCGCCATAGACGGTCGGCCGGCGGCCGTAGACGTCGGAGATCTTGCCGTAGAGCGGCGCCATGGCGGTTGCGGTCAGGAGATATCCGGTCACGATCCAGGGCAGGTACTCGGCGTGGCCGAGCGCTCGCGCGATGGTCGGCATGGCCGGCGCCACAATGGTCTGGTCAAGTGCTGCCAGCAGCATCGACAGGAGAACGCCGCCGATGATGGCGTTCTTTTCGCTTTCCGTCAGCGGCGCGCTCGCGGCCGCCACGGCCTGCTTGTCGACAGCCTGGTCCATAGTCTTTCGTCCATATGCTTGCGCGCGCCGTCCGGTGCGTCGGCTGGGCTAGCCGGGTTGCATCCGCGGCGCGATCGGTCGTGATGCTCGTGTTTGAAGGTCGTGCCCTTGCCAACCCTGATATGTCGTCCCGTATAGGCCGATTTCGACCGTTGCCCGAAAATTTTTCGAAGCTGGCACTACGCTTCGGCCCGGTTGGCTCGCACCGCCGCCCTTAGGAGACATGCATCAGGACGTTCAGGTCGGCGGCAACCGGCCGTTCCCGATGCGCTCGACGCGATAGCGCAGGAGCCGCAGGATGCGGCTTTCGAAATTGACCCCTTCCACGCGATCGAACTGCACCTGGGCACGGTCGTGTCTGGCGAGAATGGCGGCGGTGATCTCGGCGGCCTTGGCCTTCGCCGCATCGCAGTCCTTCTGCGGATAGGCCGCCTTCAGCGCGTCTTCCAGTTCGCGGGCGTGATTCTTGGCGATCTCGACATGACGTTCCTCATGGCGCTTGATGTCGGCCGACAGCGTGTCCCAGAACAGCCGCACATCCGCGTCTGCCTTGCGTGGACGGCGCCATTCGGGAAGGATGACCTTGACCTTGACGGTCACGGCGGCGTCGGCGATCCGGCAGGAGCCGGATTGCCCAGCATAGCTGACGCGCGTGGTGAAGGCCATCTGTGTGGCGCCGGGATGCCGCGAGCCGGTGCTCTTCACCTGCGGACCGCGTTTGGAAAGCTGTGCCTCGATGTCTTCTAGCGTCCTGCCGCCAACGGCGAAGTAGCTATATGTCTTGACGAGATTGGCCGCGCCCGCCGGAACGGCGGTGGCGGCAAGCAGCAATGCGCAAAGCAGGGTTCGTTTCATCAGGTTGCCTCTCGACCTACCTTGCTTTACGGCCATTGCCGGCGCAACGGAATTGATCTGGTGCGGATCACACATGATTGATGAGCCACTTGGTTGATGAGCCACATGGTTGATGAGCCCCATGGTTGATGAGCAATGACGGCGAGGCGATGGCAGTTGGCGCACGGACGTCATCTCGACCTTGGCGACAAGGCCGTGGTGGTCGGCATTCTCAATGTCACGCCCGACAGCTTTTCCGACGGCGGTCTGTTCGATGCCGCCGAAGCCGCGCTGGTCCAGGCGCACCGCATGCTGGGCGAAGGCGCCCTGGTCGTCGATGTCGGCGGTGAATCGACCAGGCCGGGCGCGTCCGCGATCACGGCAGGCGAGGAGCAGCAGCGGATCCTGCCGGTGATCGAGGCGCTGGCGGGTTCCGGCGAGGTGCTGATTTCGGTCGACACCTATCGCGCCGAGACCGCGCGCCTGGCCGTCGCGGCCGGGGCGCATATCGTCAACGACGTCTGGGGCTTGCAGCGCGAGCCGGACATTGCGCGTGTCGCAGCCGAAACCGGGGCGGGGCTCATCATCATGCATACCGGGCGGGATCGCCGGAAACTGCCCGACGTCATCGCCGACCAGTTCGCGTTCCTCGAAAAATCACTGGAAATCGCCCGCCGACATGGCATCGCCGACGATCATATCGTTCTCGATGCCGGCTTCGGCTTCGCCAAGGAGACGGCCGAGGATAACCTCGACCTGATGGCGCGGTTTTCCGAGCTCAACGCCCTCGGATTTCCACTGATGGCCGGAACCTCGCGAAAACGCTTCATCGGCACCGTCACGGGCCGCGATGCCGCCGAAAGAGGGGCTGGGACTGCGGCGACGAGCGTCATACTGAGATTGAAGGGCGCCGACCTGTTTCGCGTCCACGATGTCGCAATCAACGTGGACGCGCTGGCCGTGGCGGATGCTATGCTGGCGCGCGAAACCGCCGCTTCGGAACGCTGAACCATGTATGTCATCCGCCTGAAGAACTGCGCCTTCTTTGCCCGGCACGGCGTGCTGGACGAGGAGGAGGCGCTCGGCCAGCGCTTCTATGTCGACGCCTCGCTCACCGTGGAGCCCGGGCGCGCGCTGGTCGACGATGCCATCGGGGAAACCGTCAACTACGGCGTTGCCTTCACGGTGATCGAGGAGATCATCACCGGACACAGGCGCTTCCTGATCGAGGCGCTGGCCCTGGAAGTCGCAAAAGCCTTGACGGAACGCTTCCCGCAGATCAGGAAAGCCGAAATCACGGTCCGCAAGCCGAATGCGCCGGTCCCCGGCGTGCTCGATTACGTCGAGGTGACCGTTGTCTGGCCGCAGTAACACCGTCTATCTCAGCCTTGGCGGCAATCTCGGCGATCCGGCGAGATCGATGGCGGCGGCGCTGCGCCTGCTCGACGCCGATGCCGCCACTCGCGTGGCCGCGGTGTCCTCGCTCTACCGCACGCCTCCCTGGGGCAAGCTCGACCAGCCCGACTTCCTGAACGCCGCCGCCGAACTCTCGACACGGCTCTCGCCGCGGGCCTTGCTCGACCTGTGCCTCGATGCCGAGCGCAAGCTGAAGCGCGTGCGCGAGGAGCGCTGGGGGCCGCGCCTGATCGATATCGACATCCTGGTTTTCGGCGATCGCGTCATCCACGAAACCGGTCTGGAAGTGCCGCATCCGCGCATGCTTGAACGTGCCTTCGTGCTGGCGCCGCTGGCCGAGATCGCGCCCGATCTTGCGGTAAGCGGGCGAAGCGTCTCGGAGCGGCTGGCCGCCGTCGATGCGGCCGGTATCGAACGCCTGCCGTCGGGCCGCGACTGGTGGCTGGATAGGCCAGGGTCAGCCTGAGAACCCGCCATCGTCCAGAAAGACTTTTTCCTCCGGCGTGGTTTCGCGGCCGAGCATCTTGTTGCGATGCGGGAAACGGCCGAAGCGCTGGATGATGTCGAGGTGTTCTTCGGCGTATTTGAGGTAGTCCGGCGCGTTGGCCGCGGTGAGCTCGACCGACCGTTCCTGGTCGGCGAGCAATTCCGAATGTTCGAACGGCAGATAGAGGAACACCCGCAATTCCGGTTCGAGCGCCAGGTCCTGGCCGGCCGTGACAGCTTTTTGGGCAAAATGCTTCGCCAGCGGGTCGGTGGCGTACATGTGGCCGGTGCCGCGAAAGCAGTTGCGCGGAAACTGATCGAGCAGGATCATCAACGCCAGCGAGCCTTCGGCATGCTCCGACCAGCCGTCGCATTCGCGCCGTGCGGCCGCGTAGTGCAGCTCAAGAAAGCGGTTGCGGAAATCGCCGTCGAAAACATCGCTTTTCTCGAACCATGCGTCCGCTCCGGCATCACGCCAGAATCTGGTGACCGACAGGGCTCTGCTGTCCAAATCCATGCTTTTCTCCTATCAATCCGCCGGCTCGGACTTGTGCAGAACGCCGGCCGTTTCCTCGTTGAGCGCCTGGCCGGGGCGGCGCGGCGTGGAGAGCGGCGTCGGGATCGGCGTGCCGATATTGCCCTTCAGGAAGCGCTGTCCGGAGCGGATGCCTTCGGCGAGTTGCGTCTCGAAGCGGGCGGTGTCGCGGCGGCGGACGTCTTCGACCACCTCGGCGACGTCTTCCGGGTCGACGCCCAGGGCCTCAAGCGTCGAACCGCCAAAAACCAGTGCCGATTCGAATGTTTCACGCAGCTGGTAGTCGACGCCGGTACGGATGAGCTGTAGCGCGGTGCCTCGGTCGAAGGCGCGCGCCAGCACGGTGAGCAAGGGAAACTCGGCTTTGACGAGCTCGGCGATGCGCACGGCTGCATCCGGTTTGTCGACGCAGATGAGCACGGCGCGTGCGCGCCCGGCGCCGGCGGCGTGCAGAATGTCCAGCCGCGTGCCGTCGCCGTAATAGACCTTGAAGCCGAAATCGGCCGCCGCCTGGATCATCTCGACATCGTTGTCGATGATGGACACGTCGATCCCGCGCAGCAGCAATGGCTGGCTGGCGATCTGGCCGAAGCGGCCGAATCCGATGATCAGCACGCTGCCGGTCAGCCCTTCGGCGACGTCGACGCCATCCAGCGACAGCTCGTCGCGCGGCGTCAGATGCCGCAACGCGACGATCGCCAGTGGCGTCAGCACCATGGAGATGATGACGATGGCCGTCAGCGTCGCGTTGGCCTGGCCGTCGATGATGCCGACGGAAGCGGCAGCCGAATAGAGGACGAAGGCGAATTCGCCGCCTTGCGCCATGAAGACGGCGCGTTCCAGCGCCTCGCGATGGCCCGACTTCAGGATGCGGGCGACGATGTAGATGCCGAGCGCCTTCATGACCATGTAGGCAACGACATAGACGGCGATCAGCCGCCAGTTCTGAACCACCACATGCAGGTCGAGCGACATGCCCACGGCGAGAAAGAACAGGCCGAGCAGGATGCCGCGAAACGGTTCGATGTCGGCTTCGAGCTGGTGGCGGAAGGTCGATTCGGATAGCAGCACGCCGGCCAGGAACGCGCCCATTGCCATCGACAGCCCGCTGAGCTGCATGGCAAGGGCGGATCCGAGAACGACCAGAAGGGCGGCCGCCGTCATCACCTCGCGGGCGCGGGCATCCGCCAGGATGCGGAAGAAAGGGTTGAGCAGAAAGCGTCCGGCCAGCACCAGGCCGATGATCGCGGCAAGGCCGATGCCGACCTCGGCCAGCCGCTCCGACAGGCTGGTGTCGGTGCCGCCTGGCGCCAGGAACGCGATCAGGGCCAGCAGCGGTACGATCGCCAGATCCTCCAGCAGCAGGATGGAGACGATGCGCTGGCCCTTGGGCGAGGCGATTTCGCCGCGCTCTTCCAGAAGCTGCATGACGATCGCCGTCGAGGTCAGCACGAAGCCGGCTCCGGCGACGAAGGACTGCGCGATGGAAAAGCCTCCGGCTATTCCCACACCGGTCAGCAAGACCGCGCAGACCCCGACCTGAAGCGCGCCCAGGCCGAAGATCTCCCGGCGCAAGCCCCAGAGCCGCGACGGCTGCATCTCCAGCCCGATAATGAACAGGAACATGACGACGCCGAGTTCGGCGACATGGAGGATGGCTCCCGATTCGGAAAACACACCGATACCGAATGGGCCGATCACCACGCCCGCGGCCAGATAGCCGAGAATCGAGCCCAGGCCCATACGCTTGAAGATGGGAACGGCGACGACACCCGCGGCGAGCAGCGCCACCACCTGAACAAGCTCGCTGCCCGCTGCCTCTGCCGCCATTCCCGCCATTCCGCTCGTTTGAGGACCGCAGCCTGTGCGGTCGGGTCAAGACGCCTCGGATCAGGCGCCAGCGCCGCAAGGATAGGGGCTTCGGCGAGCATGTAACAGCCCGAATCCTGCCGGCGGGCAATGTTGCAGGCACGTTACGCAAGTTGAGCGCGAGGCCGCGTTGCGTCTGGCTGCAATCGGAGGTTAAGCACGCTCGGCTTCGGCCAGTGGAGGGTGTGGCGATCAAGTCGCGCCCTTTTTGAGGAGATGACTGACATGAAGAAGTTTTTGCTCGTTGCCGTCGGCCTGGCGGTGCTTGCCGGCTCGGCGTGCTCCAAGGCGCCTGAGTGCACGGCCGAGGTCGCTACCAAGAAGGCGCAGGACATGGCCGCCGCGCTGCAGGAGGCGGTTACCAAGGATCCGTCCAAGGCGGCCGATCTGACGGCCAAGGTGCAAGAGGTGATGACCAAATATCAGGGCACCGCGACCCTGGCCGACGCCTGCAAGGCCTTTGACGAGGTGACGGCGGCGATCAAGGGCTGATCGTTCCTATCGACGTCTTCAAAGGAGGCGGTGGCGATTGGCCGCCGCCTCCTTTTTTTGTATTTGGTTATATGCGGTTGATATGCGCTCAGTTCGGCGCGATGGAGCCGACTTCGATCGCGTCGACCCGCTTCAGGCTCATGCCGATCACCGGCACCAGCTGGTCCGCGACGCGCACGGCAACGGTCACCGTCATCGAATTGTCGTCGGGGATGCGTGCCTGCATGACGCCGCGCAGCTGGTTGCGGTTGATGGTGAACACCACCTTGCGGGCATCGACCACATTGCCGCCGATGATATCCAGGCCGGCACCGGCCGCGCCGCCCATGAAGGAGCCTTTGTAATCGCGCCCCTTGCGTTCGATCTTGGCCGACATTGGCTGGGTGAACATGCCCACCCGGCAGCCGCCGTCGAGAGTCATGCCCATCTTGCCGTCGGGGGTCGAGCCGGTGAAGCTGCAGTTGAACTTCGTGCCCTTGTATTTGCCGGCGACGATCTCGCCCGGGCCCACCCATTTGCCTTCGGCGGACCGGAAGAACTGCTTGTCCGGCTCCGCCGCGGACGCCTGTGCGGCAATGCCGGCGACAGTGGTGATCGCGACCGCCAGGGGCAACAGGCTGGACAGAATTACGCTTTTCATCGACGACACCCGGCAAGAAAGAGGCTGTTTTGGAACCAGTGCGACCATGAACAAGATTGGTTAATGCTTCGTCACTGCCAAGGTCGTCGTTCACTTGCCAGGCGGGGTGTTCTCGCTTTCCTTCCTGCTTGCGAACGATGTCAGCGCGGAGAGGAAATCACCCAGTCCCGGCCGTTTTGCCGCACTGAAGGGCAGGGGGCGCGCCGTCTCCATCGCGGCGATGCCGATGCGCGCCGTCATCATGCCGTTGACGACGCCTTCGCCGAGCTTGGCGGAGAGGCGCGCGGCGAGGCCGTGGCCGACGATCTGCTGGACGAAACTGTCGCCGACGGCGATCGAACCGGTGACCGCCAGATGCGCTAGCACGCTGCGCGCCAGGCGAAAGAAGCCCAATGTTCCCGGCCGCCCGCCATAGAGTTCCGAAAGGCGCCGGATGAGGCGCCCGGCCTCGAACACGACATAGGCGACGTCCACGAGCGCACGCGGACTGACGGCCGTCACCAGCGACACGCGTTTGGCGGCTTCCAGGATCATGATCTTGGCCCTGGCGTCGAGAGGGCCAAGGATCTCAGCTTCAGCGAGACGCACCAGATTGGCGCCATCGATGATCTCGTCGCGCAGCTCGGCCAGCGCGCGCCTGCCTGCAGCCGTTTCGGGTTTGGCCGCGACGAAGGCCGACAGCTCGTCGACCACCAATCGCGCCGCCTTGGGATCGTCGCGTGCAATCGCATCGAGTGCACGCTTCTGCAGCTTTTCGACCTCGGCAAGCCGGGAGATCGCCAGGAATTCGCGAATCAGGATCACCACCAGCGCCAGCACGGCGACGGCAGCCATGCCGGCGGCCAGCCAACCCAGCCACTCGGCGCGCGCGAACAGATCGCGAACGAGCTCATCGGTCCACAGGCCGATGGCCAGCGAAACCAGCACCCCGAACGCGCCGAAGAAGATGGAGCCAAGCAATGAACGTTTCCTGCGAGCGACCGCCGGCGGCGGTTCGGCGGCGACGATGTCCGGCTCGTCGAACACGTCGATCTCCGACGGGATGACCAGCGCGGCATCGCTCTTCGCCGCACGGGGCTTGCGCTCTGTGTCGGTCTGGGCACGGCGCGCCTCCGGCGCCCCGGCCTGGGCACGGCGCGCCTGCGCCGCGTCCTGCTGCGATGTGGCCTCCGGTTCGATGCGGAATGCCGCCGGCTTGCGGGGCGCGGTCATGCCAGATGGTCTCCGATCAGGAACTGCAAGGCACGGTCGAGACGGATATGCGGCAGTGACAGCGTGACGCCCTCGGCCGTGCGCTCGAGTTTTGGCGGGCGAAAACGCACGAAGCGGATCGCCGGGTCGGTATTGTCCTGCCTGTGAGCTCCCCCGGGAGCTTCGAAGACAGCATCAATTTTCCCCGGTAAATCACCGGGAAATATGGCCGTTTCAGCTTTCCCGTCAAAGGTGTCGCCATTGATTGTCTCGCCCGCGAGCGGTGTGCCGATGATGACCGGCAATGTCTCGCGGCCCTGTTTGACGGTGCCTTCCCGTGTTGCGCGCACCGCCGCCATGGCGACGACGTCGACGCCGGCGCCGGTGAAATTCGCCCGCGCCACGGCGCGGTCTGCCAGCCGCCGCACGATCGCCTGCAAGCGGTCATGGCTGTCGTGATGCAGGTGGTCGGCCTTGGTGGCGGCGATCAGGATGCGATCGATGCGCCGCGAGAAAAGATCGGTGAGGAAGCTGCCGCGTCCAGGACGGAAACAGGCGAGGATCTCGGTCACCGCGCGCTCCAGGTCGGCCATGGCTCCGGGGCCGGCGTTCAGCGCCTGCATGGCGTCGATCAGCACGATCTGGCGGTCGAGCCGGGTGACGTGTTCGCGGAAGAAGGGTTTGACGACATGGGTCTTGTAGGCCTCGTAGCGCCTTTCCATCATGGCGTGCAGCGAGCCGCTGCGCGGGCGCTTGTCGCCCAGGCCGGCCAGAGGCGCGAAGGTCAATGCGGGCGAGCCTTCGAGATCGCCAGGCATCAGGAAACGGCCCGGCGGCAAAGTCGAAAGCGCCCGCTCGTCGAGCTTGCAGGCTTTGAGATAGGCGGCGAACTCCTCGGCCAGGCGGCGCGCCGTCATCTCCTCGGCATCGGCGTTCGGGTCGATCTCGGCCGAGAGTGCCCGCCAGGCGCGCGACAGCTCCTCGCGCACCGGCAACGCAGCCATTTCAAAGGCTTCGCGCGAAAAATCGGCGAAGGACTTGCCGAGCAGCGGCAGGTCGAGCAGCCATTCGCCGGGATAGTCGACGATGTCGACCGACAGCTTTCCGGAGGAAAACATCCTGTTCCAGCCGGAGGCCGATTCATATTCTATGGTCAGCCGCAATTCGGAGATGGCGCGTGTCGAATCGGGCCAGACGCGGTCGTTCACCAAGGCGGCGATATGGTCTTCGTACTGAAACCGCGGCACCGCGTCGTCGGGCTGCTCTTCGAGGAAAGCGCGCGCGATGCGCCCGGATTTCTGCGCCTCGAACAGCGGCAGGCGCCCGCCGTGAATAAGGTTGTGGACCAGGGCCGAGATGAAAACCGTCTTGCCCGCCCTGGAAAGGCCCGTGACGCCCAGCCGCAGCGATGGCGAAAAAAGCCCGCTGGCGCGGCCCGAAAGCGTGTCGAGGGCAATTCTCGCCTCGTCGGTGAAAGTGGTCAGCGATGATGCCAAAATTGTTTCTCGAGGCTGCGACAGGTCCGATATAGGCGTTGCCGTGCTGGTTTGAAATGGCGTCAGAGGTCGGCCGGCGTCAGGAATGCCTCGAGATAGCCAGCACCCTGGGCGGCCGCGGCAAGGTCGCCGCGGAAGCGCACGACCGCCAGGCCCGAGGTCGGGAAACCATGATTGAGCATGGCGCGGGCGCTTTCCTCGCCATCGCCGGACACCGCCATGGCGAGATCCTCCGTCATCGGATTGTGGCCGACGAGCAGCATCGAACCCACCCCACCATTGTCCCGGATGAGGCTGAGGTACGCGGCCGCGTCCTCGCTGTAGAGCGCGTCGGCGAACAGAACCCGGCCGGTGTCGGCCCGACCGGCCACGCTTTCCAGCGTCTCCTTCGCGCGCCGGGCTGTGGAGCAAAGCGTCAGATCGGGCACATAGGAACGCGACCGCATGGCGGTGCCCATCGCCTCCGCATCAGCGCGGCCGGACGCATCGAGCGGGCGATCGAAATCACGCATGCCGGGCAGCGCCCATCCGGCTTTGGCGTGCCTCAACAGATAAAGCCTGCTCACCCAACCTCCACCCGTGCCAACAGCCCGAACCGTGCCGTGATTAGCCACAAGAACGGCGCGGCGCACAATGGCAGTCGTTTTTCGGACATGACGAATCATCAGCCGGCGGTCGCCAGTTCGAAGGATTCAGTACCTAAGGCCAGCCCGAATCACCTCAATCGCGCTCATCGAGGCAGATTAACAATTGCGTGAATCGGTAATCGATTGCGCTTGTGCAGGCGTTTGACCGCGAATATATAGGCGCCAAATTTGGGGCTGTTTGGGTGAGTCGAATGAACGATGCCGTTACCGCCGATTACGTACCCTCCGAAGATGAGCCGTTCATGAACGAGCGGCAGAAATCCTACTTCCGCTCAAAGCTCGTCACCTGGAAGAATGACATATTGCGCGAAGCGCGCGAAACTCTCGAAATCCTGCAGCAGGAAAACGCCAATCACCCTGATCTAGCCGACCGCGCCTCTTCGGAAACCGACCGCGCCATCGAACTCAGGGCGCGCGACCGCCAGCGGAAACTCATCGCAAAGATCGATTCGGCCTTGCAGCGCATCGAGGAAGGCACTTACGGCTATTGCGAGGAGACCGGCGAACCGATCGCGCTGAAGCGGCTGGATGCCCGCCCGATCGCAACCTTGTCGATCGAAGCGCAGGAGCGGCACGAGCGCCGCGAGAAGGTCTATCGCGACGACTAGCCTGCGGTCTGCATTCAAGAAGATTTCAGCGATATCGCTGTCGAAATGGCCGGTTTTCCGGCCATTTCTTTTTTCAGACCCGGGCGATGCGCGCAAAACCCCGAGCGGTTTTTCAGGCCCGGGCGCAAGCGCTGCTCATCTTTTCTGGCTGGAGAGTTCGCCCAGAAGCCTGGTCATCTCGTCGTCGAGCGACGGCGGTGTTTTTGCCACCGGCTTACTCGCCGGGCTGCTCGAGCGGGGCTGGTCGAGCGAAACCTCAAGTTCCTTCATCAGCGTTTCGTCGATGCTTTCCTGCCCCGGCGGTGGTGAAGCCGGAGGCGGGGCATGCCGAACGGCATTGACGTTTGCGGAACCGTAGGAAGGCAGCGGCGTGACATTGGTCGGTTGATAACCCTGCGCCGCCGGCTTCGGCACCGGCTCCGGAGCGCGCTGACGGGCGGGCGGCGCTGCGCTCACCGGCTGCGGAGCAGGTGCCTGTCTCGCCGGCGCCGGGGTGGGCTGAGGCGGACGCGGCTTTGCCACCGCGACAGGCTGCTGCGAGCCGCCATCTCCGGTCAGCGCGGGACGGCGTGGCGCAGAAAGGCGGATGTCACGCTCGACGACGACATCGGTCGGGCCGCCGATCAAAAGCAGATGCTCGATGTCGTCGCGGCGCACCAGCACCAGGCGGCGATGGCTGTCGACGGCGGTGGCGTCCATGACCGCAAGCCGCGTCTTGCGGTTCCGGCCGCCCGCGACAAAGGTGCCGAAGGTCAGGTTGCGAACGAGTTTGACGATGATGAGGACGATGACCAGCAGGACCAGCGCCGCGAAGGTCCACAGCAGTGCCGCTACATAGCCGGGGCCCGCTACGCTATCCAGCCATTGCAGCATTGGTTCCCCCTGATCGGTTTGGAAGTGACGCGACACTAGACCGTTGCGGCGGGCTACCGCAAGTTGCCTTTCACGCTTCATGAACAGCTTGAAACACTAGAGGGCCGGCCGACATCATTTTTATCTGACATTTGCCGCCCGGGCCTTTTCGGGACCAGGAGAATATGATTCAACCCGACAGGGGCGGGCGTCGGCACACATTGCGGCGAGTATCGGAACACCGGACTTCAAGAGCAGGGGGCACATGGCCAAGGAAGCGCGCGGCGATTTCTATCCGGTACCAATCGTCGATCAGAACACGCGGCCCGGCGCCGTCACCCGGCTCGTCATCTTCATTGCCGTCCTGACGGGGGCCGCCATCGTCTTCGGCCTGTTCCGCGAACGGCTCGGCGACCCTTTCCTGCTCGGCATGCTCGGCGTGCTGGCGATGATCGGCGTCGGCTTCCTGTTCGCCACGGCAATCGGCTTCGTGCAGATCACGCCACGCTCGACGGGCGACGAACTGTCGAAGGCATTCGTCGATTCGATGTCGCAGGGCCTTCTGGTCACGGACACCAAGGGCCGCGTGGTCTATGCCAACCGCGCCTATGCCGATATGACCGGAGCCTCTTCCGCGGCCGACCTGAAGACGGTCGAAGGGCTGCTTTCGGATGTTCCGGAAGCTTCGGTCACCATCTACCGACTGGCCTCCGGCCTGCGTGACGGCCAGCCGGGCGACGGCGAATTCCGACTCGCGCAGTCGATCAAGCCTGGTGCTGAGCCCGGCGCGCGCTGGTATCGCGCCCGCGCCCGCACCTTCAGCGTGCCGGGCCAGCGGCTGCCGATGCTCGCCTGGCAACTTGCCGACATTTCGCAGGAACGCGCCGAGCAGGAGCGTTTCTTCCTGGACCTGCAGAAGGCGATCGATCATCTCGACCACGCGCCCGCCGGCTTCTTTTCCGCCGACCAGGAAGGCCGCGTCACCTACATCAACGCCACGCTCGCCGAATGGCTGGGCATCGACCTTGCCAGCTTCACGCCCGGCGCCGTCTCCCTGCCGGAGATCGTCGCCGGCGACGGCATGGCGCTGGTGCGCTCGGTCAAGGCCGACCCCGGTACGACGCGCAACGCGGTCATCGATCTCGACCTCACGACGATGACGGGCGAGGCGCTGCCGGTGCGCTTCATGCATCGCGTTTCAGCCAGCCGCGAAGGCCTCAACGGTCCGACGCGCACGATCGTGCTCAACCGCACGCAAGGCGAGGACGCCTCGGCGGACCTGCGCGCTTCGGAAGTGCGCTTCACCCGCTTCTTCAATTCGACGCCGATGGCGATCGCCGGCGTCGACGCCAGCGGGCGCATCCTGCGCACCAATGCGCCGTTCCTTTCGCTGTTTTCATCGGTCGTCGACCGGGACGCCGTCGATCGCCGCATGCGGCTCGACACGGTCATCCACGAACGTGACCGCCCGGCCTTTGCCGCGGCCTTCGAAAAGGCAAGGCAGCGGCAGGCCGATATCGAGCCGATAGACACGCTCCTGCCCGGCAATGAGGAGCGCCACATCCGTTTTTACGTCAATGCGGTCGCCGACGGCACAGGCGGCGAGGGGGCCGAGGAGTCGGCCATCGTCTACGCCGTCGAGACGACGGAGCAGAAGGCGCTCGAAGGACAGATGGCGCAAAGCCAGAAGATGCAGGCGGTCGGCCAGCTTGCCGGCGGCATCGCGCACGACTTCAACAATGTGCTGACCGCCATCATCATGGCGTCTGACCTGCTTCTGACCAACCATCGGCCGTCGGACCCATCCTTTCCCGACATCATGAACATCAAGCAGAATGCCAACCGGGCGGCCTCGCTGGTGCGGCAGTTGCTGGCCTTTTCGCGCAAGCAGACGCTGCGGCCGGAAGTGCTGAACCTCACCGACGTGCTCGCCGATCTCAGGATGTTGCTCGCCCGTCTGGTCGGCAACGACATCAAGCTGAAGATCGACCACGGTCGCGATCTTTGGCCGGTCAAGGTCGATATCGGCCAGTTCGAGCAGGTGGTGGTCAACCTGGCGGTCAACGCGCGCGATGCAATGCCGGCGGGCGGCGACCTCACGGTGCGCACCCGCAATGTGACCGCCGAGGAGTGCAAGACCTTCCCCTACCGGGAACTCACTCCGGCGGACTATGTGGTGGCCGAGGTCGAGGACACCGGCAGCGGCATCGCGCCCGACGTGCTGAAGAAGATATTCGAACCGTTCTTCACCACCAAGGAGGTCGGCAAGGGCACCGGCCTTGGCCTGTCCATGGTCTACGGCATCATCAAACAGACCGGCGGCTTTATCTTCTGCGATTCCGAGGTCGGCAAGGGTTCGGTCTTCCGCATCTTCCTGCCGCGCCACATCGCCGAGGCAAAGAAGGCAGGCGAACCCGGGGAAGCACCGGCAGCGGTGCCTGCCAAGTCGGCCGAGACAGGCAAGGATTTGTCCGGGTCGGCCACTGTGCTGCTGGTCGAGGACGAGGATGCGGTGCGCATGGGCGGCATGCGGGCACTGACCTCGCGCGGCTATACCGTGCACGAGGCGTCCTCCGGGGTCGAGGCGCTGGAAGTGTTCGAAGCGCTCGGCGGCAAGGTCGACATCGTGGTTTCGGATGTGGTGATGCCGGAGATGGACGGGCCGACGCTGCTCGGCGAACTGCGCAAGCGCCAGCCGGACATCAAATTCGTCTTCGTGTCCGGCTATGCCGAGGATGCGTTCGCCAGGAACCTGCCCGCGGACGCGCATTTCGGTTTCCTGCCGAAACCGTTTTCGCTCAAGCAGTTGGCAACGATCGTCAAGGACATGCTGGAGTCCTGACACGGAGGTTCGTGGCATGAGACCTTACGTCACGCAGAAGGAACCTGGGCGACGATGATCGCCGGCTTCGCGCTGGGCCGGGCAGGCAGTCACTCGCAGGCCACTCCGTCCCATCGCGGTCCAGATGGCTCCCATAGCCGGCCTGCTCGTACCTGATGGGCGTCACGCCGGCCGCACGGGCAGCCGCGCAGTTCGGATAAGTCCGATAGCGACCTCTGTCGCCTGGGCGAGGCCTGTGTGGCCGGCGGCGGCCACGGCCTCCAGATCGGCGTCGCTGACATTGCCCTGGGTCTCGATGACCTTGCGGGCGAACTGGACGGCCGCATTGCGCTTGGGGTCGCTGGACTGCCCTTCCGAGCAAGGATGATCTCGTAGGTCGAGAGCTTGAAGGAGATGGCGCCAGCGAACGACACTCCGCTCAGCATGGAAAATGCAGGCCATCCACACGTTTGACTCCGGGACCCAAGGGATATTCTCGCACAGGCCATCCGCGCTCGAGCCCGTTGAGGGCGACAGGCCTTGGGGCCAATTCGATGGGAGACCTTCGCACGATCAAAATTTGTATTCGCTGAAACTCCGCGACGACCGAAGCGTTGGGTCACGAGCGGCGTGGCTTTGAGAGATCGGCAAGATCATGCCACACGGAACCGATCGGGCCGATGGAAGCGGCCTATCGCCAGGGATCATGTAAGCAAGCCTGCGCCGACGGCCGGTTCCGGAACGATCCGCTGCCTGAACAACGCTTCGAAGGAGTATCGCCATGCGGCATAAACGCATCGCCCTGATCACAGGGGCGAACCAAGGAGTGGGTCTTCAAGTCGCCAAGGAACTCGTGGCAAACGGCGTCACCGTGCTGGTCGGGTCGCGCGATTCCACACGCGGCGAGGCTGCGGCCAAGGAGATCGGGGCGGGCGCCATTGCGCTCCAACTCGACGTGACGGATCAGGCTTCGATTACCGCCGCGGCAGAGCGCATCCGGGGCGAGTTCGGCCGTCTCGACCTGCTCGTCAACAACGCGGCCATCTCGAATACCAGAAGACGGGCGGCCGAGTCGGCCGAGGATTATGCCAAGTCGACTCACCCGAGCGTCGTGTCGCTCGATGAGGTGCGCGCGGTGTGGGAGACCAACGTGTTCGGCGTCGTCGCCGTCACCCAGGCGATGCTGCCGCTGCTGCGCGAGTCGTCGGATGCCCGCATCGTCAACGTGTCGAGCGCCGTTGGCTCGCTGACGCTGAACGCAGACCCGGCCTTCCAATACCGCGCGATCTTCAGTCCCGTCTACTCGGCCTCCAAGACGGCCCTTAACGCGATGACGCTCGCCTTGATGATCGAGTTGGAGTCGACTGCGATCAAAGTCAACTTGGTCTCTCCGGGCTACACCAAGACAAACCTCAACGGATATCGGGGAACAGAATCTGTTGAAGAGGGTTCCCGCGAGGTGGTGCGCGTCGCGCTGCTCGGCCCCGACGGCCCGGCGGGCACGTTCACGCAGTGGGAAAACGAAACCATCCCGTGGTGACTTAATCGCGAGTGCCTGATCGAACTTGCGCTTCCGTTCGAAATTCAACGATGCCACCGTCATGACAGCATGCGCTCTCCCCCCGCTTGACTAGCGACTATCGGCGACATTCGGCCAAGAACAATCGCTGGGTACGCTGCGCTACTCTAGGCCATGAACCCATAAATCGGGAATGGCCGAGATTGGTGGTTCCCCGGAGGGCAGCTTAGGAGACGGAATCGCCGATTAGCGGCCGTTCAGCAAATCCGAGCAGCAAGGTTTTTGCGATCTCTCGCGCCTTCGAGGCAAGCGCCTCATCCGGCAGTTCGCCGGCGGTCCAGAATGACAGGACCCCACGAAAGGCAAATGCGAGCTGCTCCGGCAAACTGCGCAGCGCCTCCTGCCTGCCGGCCGCGATCAAGCCTTCGCCCGCTCCAAGGGCAAGCGACCACAAGGTTGTTGAGTGCGCCAGGACCCTTCCGGGGGACGGGCCGGCCGTGCCGATCCACCCCATCACGGCCCGGTTTATCTCCGGCTCCTCCAGCATCACCTCGACCGCCGTATCGATGGCCAACAGCACGCGGCCGGCGGCATCAGCAGGCGGTGACATCCCGGCAAAGCGCTGGGCCATCGTATCGATCCGCCGCCGCGAAAGGGCGTGCATGATCGCGGCCTTGCTCCCGAACTGATTGAACGGCGTCGCGAAACTGACTCCGGCTTCGGTGGCGAGGTCGCGCATCGAGAAATCGGCCTTACCCTGTCGGAGCAGTCGCTCCGCCGCATCGATCACACGCTGGCGAAGCGGCTCACCCCGCGTGGCGGTCGGAGCAACCTTGGTCTTGTTTGGTGTCATGCTGTTATCTATATCATGATATAGTTTCAATCATAGCCCGGAGTGAACCATGACTTCCACCCCTAAGACATTCCTCATCACCGGTGTCAGCTCCGGGCTGGGGCGAGCATTTGCAAGAGGCGCGCTTGAAGCGGGCCATCGGGTGATCGGCACCGTGCGGCGGAAAACCGACGCCGAGATCTTCGCAACGCTCGCGCCCGATCGCGCCCACCCGCTCTTGCTGGCCGTGACCGATTTCGAGACGGTCCCGGCGGCTGTCGCCGCGGCCGAACGGCAGGCGGGTCCAATCGACGTGCTGGTGAATAACGCCGGTTACGGCCATGAGGGCGTGCTGGAGGAGTCCTCCATGGACGATCTCCAGCGCCAGTTCGCCGCCAACGTCTTCGGGCCCGTCGCGATGATCAAGGCGGTGCTGCCGGGCATGCGCGAGCGGCGTCGCGGCCATATCATCAACGTCACGTCCATGGGCGGCTTCATCACCATGCCCGGGATCACCTTCTATTGCGGAAGCAAATTCGCGCTCGAAGGCATTTCCGAAGCGCTCGGCAAGGAAGTGGCAGGCTTTGGAATTCGGGTGACGGCGCTCGCTCCCGGCCAATTCCGCACGGATTGGGCCGGACGCTCGATGGATCGCACGCCGCGCAGCATTGCCGACTATGACGCGGTCATGGACCCGGTCCGCGCCGCGCGACAGGCCAAGAGCGGCAACCAACCGGGCGATCCGGCCAAGGCCGCGCAGGCGTTGCTCGTGCTGGTCGATGCCGCGAACCCGCCGGTACGGCTGTTCCTGGGCGACGACGCGCTGGGGCTGGTCGACCAGAAGCTCGACGTAATGCGGGGCGAAATCAGCGCGTGGGAGGAGCTTTCGCGCTCAACCAGCTTCGCATCATGAGCGCTTGGAGTGCGTCGGCTGATGAAGACGCGCCGCGCGTCTTCATCAGCCTGCAATTGGGGCTCGGCCCGAAGCCGGCCGAACATCCCGCCGAAGAGCAACCAAGTGCAGCCTTGCTTCAGCAAGCGGCTCTATCGCGAGCGCAACCTGATCGAGCGGTTCTTCTCCGAGATGAAGCGCTTCCGGCGTGTCGCCACCCGCTACGACAAGCTCGCCGCCAACTTCCTCGCCATGGTCCAGCTCGCCTCGATGCGGCTGTGGCTCCGCGCTTATGAGTCCTAGAACAGTTCAGCTTTGATAGAGTTCGCCGACCGCTTTAACTCTTTGTTTTCGTGATATTGTCGTCCTGAAACGAAGTTTCCGTGTATTAGCGTTCCCGAATGCCTCTTGCGCAATACTGCGACAAGGCCATGATTGTGGATGAAACGGCAGGGACGAGCTGTTGACGCCACACATCGAAGCCAGCAAGGGCGACTACGCCGAAATTGTGCTGTTGCCGGGCGACCCCCAGCGCGCCGAATGGATGGCCATGACATTCCTGGAGGCCCCGCGCTGCATCAACCGCCGGCGCGGTGCCCTTGGCTTCACTGGGCTGTTTCGTGGTCAGCCGATCAGCATCCAGGCGACAGGCATCGGCGGGTCCTCCTTTCTGATCTATGCGCATGAGCTGCTGGACGGCTATGGCGTGCGGACCTTGATCCGTACTGGCACCTGCGGCGGGCTGACCGCTGACGTAAAACTGCGCAGCCTCGTCATCTCCCAATCGGTGCGGCCCGAAAGCGCCCGAAGCGGTCAGGTTTTCGGCCTCTATGACGCTGCAGCCGGGCCGGACCCGGCGCTGTTTGCCCGCGCATTGGCGAAGGCGGCCGAACTCGGCATCGACCATCGTGCCGGACTGACGGCATGCAGCGACGTCTTCCACCATCCGGAGGGACGCGCCCGTTTTGCCGATGCGCAGGCAGCCGGCGCGCTAGCCGTGGACATGGAGACCAGTGCGCTCTATCGCATTTCCAGGCATTTCGGGGCCCGTGCGCTATCGATCTGCACGGTGGTCGACGATATCGACAGCGGCGAACAGACCCAATATGCAGAGCGCCAGGATCTGTTTACCGACATGACGCGGCTGGCGCTCGAAATCGCCGCCGACGATCGGCCCGGTGTTTGACAGCCTCGCCGAGTCGCTCCGATCCTCATACAATTCCGAACGGACATTTCAGTCCTTCGTGCAGGTCGAGGCGGTGAAGGCGCCGTCGGGTTGCCTCATGATGATGTCGAATGAAGGCGGGCCCTGACCATCCAGAGTCGCCTGAGTGAGGGACAACGAGTTGCCGCCGGCGGTGTAGCCGCCGAGCGGTCCCAGCCAGGAGATCACCCCGTTTGCGTCCATCTGGTAATTGTAGCCCTGCTGGGCCGTTCCGAAGGTGATTGGGCCGGTATAGACATTTCCCTTGATGGTGATGTCGCCGAGGTTGAGGAACATGCCGAGCAGGTAGACCTCGCAATGATAAATGCCGTCGGGCATCTTGCCGTCGCTGAAGTCGGCTCGCGCCGCCCCGGTCGCCGCCGCCAGAAACAATAGGCCGGTAGAGATGCGTGAAATTCCGGATGCCATGACGTCCCTCGGTTGAGGATCGAACTTGCCCCATTTGTGTGCCGTGCCGCAATATTGTCGGGTGCGGCCTGCTTGCGGAGATCAAAATCTAGGCATTTGGAAAAATTGGACGAAAATTAGGCAAAAACCGTGTGCGCTGCGCAAATTTCTCTCAACCAATTTTTAACCGGCCCTCACGATTTCTCTAAGTACGATATGTCAAACCACTGATAATATTGAGCATTAACTTCTCCCGCGAGACCGCCTCGGCGATTGGCATGGGGGTTGCTTCGTAGTGTTGCGTTGCAATCAATCAGCTTGGGAGTGTCAGGCATGAGGGGTAATTTCTCGACAATAACAAAAATGTTTTCGGCGGGCGTGGTCGCTGCCGGCCTGTCCATGTCGGCGCCCGCGAAGGCGGCCGACGACACGATCAAGGTCGGTATCCTCCATTCGCTGTCCGGCACGATGGCGATTTCGGAGACGACGCTGAAGGATGCCATGCTGATGCTCATCGACGAGCAGAACGCCAAGGGCGGGCTGCTCGGCAAGAAGCTCGAAGCGGTCGTCGTCGATCCGGCGTCCAACTGGCCGCTCTTCGCCGAGAAGGCGCGCGAGTTGATCTCCAAGGACAAGGTCGCGGCGGTGTTCGGCTGCTGGACCTCGGTGTCGCGCAAATCGGTGCTGCCGGTGTTTTCGGAACTCGACAACATCCTGTTCTATCCCGTCCAGTATGAGGGCGAGGAGAGTGAGCGCAACGTGTTCTATACGGGCGCAGCGCCGAATCAGCAGGCCATTCCGGCCGTCGACTATTTGATGAGCGAGGACGGCGGTTCGGTGAAGCGATGGGTGCTGGAAGGCACCGACTATGTCTATCCCCGCACCACCAACAAGATCCTCGAGGCCTATCTGAAGGCCAAGGGCGTCGCGGCGGAAGACATCATGGTCAACTACACGCCGTTCGGTTTCTCCGACTGGCAGACCGAAGTCTCGGCAATCAAGAAGTTCGGTTCGGCCGGCAAGAAGACCGCCGTCGTCTCCACCGTCAACGGCGACGCCAACGTGCCGTTCTACAAGGAACTGGGCAACCAGGGCATCAAGGCCGAGGACATCCCGGTCATGGCCTTCTCTGTCGGCGAGGAGGAGCTAGCCGGTCTCGACACGGCGCCTCTGGTCGGCCATCTCGCCGCCTGGAACTATTTTGAGAGCGTCGACACACCCGAGAACAAGAAGTTCATCGCCGACTGGCACAAGTTCATCAAGAACGACAAGCGCACCACAAACGACCCGATGGAGGCCCACTATATCGGCTTCAACATGTGGGTGAAGGCGGTCGAGAAGGCCGGCACCACCGATCCGGACAAGGTGATTGACGCCATGGTCGGCGTCTCGGTGCCGAACCTGACCGGCGGCTATTCGACGATGATGCCGAACCATCACATCACCAAGCCGGTGCTGATCGGTGAAATCCAGGCAGACGGCCAGTTCGAGACGGTCTCGCGCACGCCGGGGCTGGTGATGGGCGACGAGTGGTCGGATTACCTGCCCGATTCCAAGGACTTGATCTCCGATTGGCGGGCGCCTCTGTCCTGCGGCAACTTCAATGTCGCCACCGGCAAATGCGGCGGCAAGGGCACAAACTGATCCTCCCGGGCTGGACCTTCAGGTCCATGCCCATGACCGCGAGCGTCCGGACGGTTCCTCCGCCGTCCGGACGTCCAACTCAACCCTGAAGAGCCGCCTGACGCCGATGAACCTTTT
Organism: Mesorhizobium sp. BR1-1-13; assembly: GCF_020165515.1. Classification (NCBI taxonomy): domain Bacteria; kingdom Pseudomonadati; phylum Pseudomonadota; class Alphaproteobacteria; order Hyphomicrobiales; family Phyllobacteriaceae; genus Mesorhizobium; species Mesorhizobium sp. BR1-1-13. Next base: position 203,261 of record NZ_JAIUIH010000010.1, on the reverse strand, counting down.
CCGCGCACTTGGCCTGACGCTGCTGTTCTTGCTGGCGACGCTGTCGTCGTCGGGCGCTGGCGAAGCCGATCTGCGTGGCATCATCGCCAAGTTCGCCGCCGCCAAGGGTTTTTCGGAGACGGGAGCTGTCGTTCACGACTTGGCGGCGACCGGCGACCCGGCCGTCGAGCGGCCGCTTGCGGCGCTCGCCGACGGCAATCTTTATGTCCGCAAGATCGATTCCCTGGTCTTCGTCGGCAAGGAAGGCGGCGAACGGGTCGAGCTTTTCGACCCGCTGAGCGGCGAACCATCCGGTGAAGCGGCCAAGGACGACATCATCAAGATCAAGGTCAACAACACGCTGCGCCGCACCATCCGCGATGCGCTGGGCACGCTGACGCTTGGCGCCAAGGATCCGGCCGTGCGGCTCGCCGCCGCCGACACCATGTTCAAGACGCCCGATGCCGCAAACATCGAGCCGCTCGATGCCGCGATCGCCAATGAGACGGTCGCCAGTGTCAAGACCTTGCTGGAACAGGCTCGTGCCGCGTCGATTCTGAGCTCGGATCGGCCGGATGCCGACAAGCTCGCGGCAATCGCCCTGATCGGCGCGCGCGGCGACCGCGATGCGGTATCGCTGCTCACCTCGGCAGAGGCCAATGCCTCGGGCGCAGTGAAGGAAGCCGCGACAGCGGCAATCGCCAACATCAATTCGACGCTAGCGCTGTGGGACGCCGGACAGAACATCTGGTACGGCATTTCGCTGGGCTCGGTGCTGCTGCTGGCGGCGATCGGGCTTGCCATCACCTTCGGCGTCATGGGCGTCATCAATATGGCGCATGGCGAGATGGTGATGCTCGGCGCCTACACGACCTTCGTCGTCCAGCAGGTGATCCGCACATCCTTTCCCGGCCTGTTCGACTGGTCGCTGGTGATCGCGCTGCCGCTCGCGTTCCTGGTCGCAGGGCTTGTCGGCCTCGCCATCGAGCGCGGCGTTATCCGCTTCCTCTACGGCCGGCCGCTGGAGACGCTGCTGGCGACATGGGGCGTTTCGCTGATCCTGCAGCAGGCAGTGCGCTCGATCTTCGGGCCGACCAACCAGGAGGTCGGCAATCCCTCCTGGATGTCGGGTTCGTTCGATGTCGGCCAACTTGCCATCACCTGGAACCGGCTCTGGATCCTGGTGTTCGCGCTCAGCGTCTTTGCCGTGCTGCTCTATGTGATGAAGCGCACCCCCTGGGGCTTACAGATGCGCGCCGTCACCGCCAACCGGCGCATGGCCGCCTCGATGGGCATCAGGACGCCATGGGTCGACGCGCTGACCTTCGCGCTCGGTTCCGGCATTGCCGGCATAGCCGGCGTGGCGCTCAGCCAGATTGACAATGTCTCGCCCAATCTCGGCCGCGGCTACATCATCGACAGTTTCATGGTCGTCGTTTTCGGCGGCGTCGGCAATCTGTGGGGCACGCTGGTCGGCGCCTTTTCGCTCGGCGTCGTCAACAAGTTCCTGGAACCCTATGCCGGGGCGGTGCTCGGCAAGATCGTCGTGCTGGTGCTGATCATCCTGTTCATCCAGAAGCGCCCGCGCGGCCTGTTCGCGCTCAAGGGCAGGGCGGTGGAAGCATGATGTCGGGACGCTTCTTCGCCGCGGGCGCGGACCGCCGCATCGCCATCACCATCCTCATCCTGCTGGCGGCGGCCATCGTCGTGCCGCTGCTCAACCTGGTTGTTTCGCCTACGAGCGCATTCTACGTCCCGCCCTATATCGTGGCGCTGACCGGCAAATACCTCTGCTATGCGCTGCTGGCGCTCGCGCTTGACCTAGTCTGGGGCTATTGCGGCATCCTCTCGCTCGGCCACGGCGCCTTCTTCGCGCTCGGCGGCTACGCGATGGGCATGTATCTGATGCGCCAGATCGGCTCGCGCGGCGTTTATGGCAACCCGGTCCTGCCTGATTTCATGGTGTTCCTGAACTACAAGGAACTGCCCTGGTTCTGGACCGGCTTCGACCATTTCTGGTTCGCCGGCCTCATGGTGCTGGCGGTACCCGGCCTGCTCGCCTTCGTCTTCGGCTGGTTCGCCTTCCGCAGCCGCGTCACCGGCGTCTATCTCTCCATCATCACGCAGGCGATGACCTATGCGCTGCTGCTCGCCTTCTTTCGCAACGACATGGGCTTCGGCGGCAATAACGGTCTCACAGATTTCAAGGACATTCTGGGCTTCAACGTGCAGGCCGACGCAACCCGCTCGGCGCTGTTCGCGGCAAGCGCGGTGACGCTGGCGCTCGGCGTCTTCGTCACCTGGGCGATTGTCGGCTCCAAATACGGCAAGCTGTTGATGGCGGTGCGCGATGCCGAAAGCCGCACCCGCTTCCTCGGCTGGCGGGCGGAGAATGTGAAGTTGTTCGCCTTCACGGTTTCAGCTGTCATGGCCGGCGTCGCGGGCGCGCTTTACGTGCCGCAGGTCGGCATCATCAATCCGGGCGAATTCGAACCCTCCAATTCGATCGAGGTGGTGATCTGGGCAGCGGTCGGCGGGCGCGGCACCATCATCGGGCCGATCATCGGTGCGCTGCTGGTCAACGCCGGAAAATCCTGGTTCACCGGCGTGCTGCCTGAACTGTGGCTGTTCGCACTCGGCGGCCTGTTCGTCGCCGTGACGCTGCTCTTGCCGAAAGGCATCATCGGCATGTGGGACAGCTGGCGCGGCAACGCCAAGGCGCTGCGCGCGGCATCGTTGGCCGAGGGGGCCGGTGCCGATGGTGAAATCGCGCCGTCCAAGGTCGTGCGGGCGGCGGCGAGAACACCCGGCGAATGGTCCTCGCCAAACCCCGAACCACAGCCGGCGGAGTGAGGGCTATGTCGAAGAGCAACACCATCCTCTATCTCGACGGCGTCTCGGTTTCCTTCGACGGTTTTCGCGCCATCAACAATCTGTCGCTGGTGCTCGACAAGGGCGAGATGCGCGCCATCATCGGCCCCAACGGCGCCGGCAAGACGACGATGATGGACATCGTCACCGGCAAGACACGGCCCGACGAGGGCGAGGTGTTCTTCGACGGCCAGGTGGATCTCACCAGGCACGACGAGGCCGAGATCGCCATGATGGGCATCGGCCGCAAATTCCAGAAGCCGACGGTTTTCGAAAGCCACACGATCGAGGAAAATTTGATGCTGGCGCTGAAGGGGCCGCGCTCGATCTTTCCGGCGCTGTTCCATCGACGCTCACCCGCCGAGGCGCGGCGGATCGACGACATCCTCGGGACCATCCGGCTCGGCGACAAACGCGACGAGCTGGCCGCCAATCTCAGCCACGGCCAGAAGCAGTGGCTGGAGATCGGCATGCTCCTGGCGCAGGACCCGAAGCTGCTGCTGGTCGACGAGCCGGTCGCCGGCATGACCGACGCCGAGACGGAGGAAACCGCGCGGCTGCTCAAGGAGATCGCGCGTGACCATTCGGTGATCGTTGTCGAGCACGACATGCATTTCGTGCGCGAGCTCGGCGTCAAGGTTACCTGCCTGCATGAGGGCTCGGTGCTTTCAGAAGGCACACTCGATTTCGTATCCGCCGATGAACGCGTCGTCGAAGTCTATCTGGGGAGATGATCATGGTTTGGCGCGTACAATTCGATCGCTTCGATCTTGCCTTCCTTCGGTTCTGGAGAAGGCGCTGACATGCTCGAAGTTTCCGATGCCACGCTCCACTACGGCGCCGCCCAGGCGCTGCGCGGCGTGTCGCTGAAAGCGGGCGCCGGCAAGATCACCTGCGTGCTCGGCCGCAATGGCGTCGGCAAGACAAGTTTGATGAGATCGATCGTCGGCCATCACCGGCTGACGAGCGGAAGCGTTGCCTTCGAGGGGAAGGCGCTCGACCGGAGCGCGGCGTATGACCGCGCCCGGTCGGGCATCGCATTCGTGCCGCAGGGCAGGGAGATTTTTCCGCTGCTCAGCGTGCGGGAGAACCTCGAATCGGGATTCGCGCCGCTGAAGCGGGCCGACCGCAACGTGCCGGCGCATGTCTTCGAATTGTTTCCGGTGCTCAAGCAGATGCTTGGCCGCCGCGGCGGCGATCTCTCCGGCGGCCAGCAGCAGCAGCTCGCCATCGGCAGGGCATTGGTTATGCGACCCAAGCTGTTGGTGCTCGACGAGCCGACCGAAGGCATCCAGCCGTCTGTTATCAAGGACATCGGCCGCGCCATCCGCTATCTGCGCGACCAGGCCGGCATTGCGGTTCTTCTCGTGGAGCAATATCTCGACTTCTGCCGCGAACTCGCCGACGAGGTCAACATCATGGACCGCGGCCAGATCGTCCATACTGGTCCTGCCGAAGATCTCGACCGGGCGGATGTCAGGAAGTTCCTGACGGTGTAAATCCATCTCCTGATGAAAGATTACTCAATCTTTCTTCAACACCCGCTGGCACGCTCAATACTACATGCTAGTCTTCTGATGGCTTTGTGAGTCGGCCGCTTCCGTATCAGTCTGGTTTGTCGCAGATCGAGGTGGGCGACGGGCAAGTTCCGCGCAAGCATGCGTTCCTAGCATCCTCCCTGCGATCTCTGTCGTTCAACGCGTTTGGGCACACAGGCTAAGGGGCAGCCATGGAACGTTACGTCGAGGACTACCAGAAACGGCGACTCACCGAGCGCGTCGACATCATCACAGCCATCAACATTCTGAAATCTCAGGGCTATGACCACGACGAGCTGATCGAGGAGATCACCAAGGTCTTCTATGTCGACCTCGATGCCTTCAATGAAATTGTCATGGCGGCGTAAAAGCCGCATTCGCCCATCCAACGATCACAGGCACGGCATTGATGCGCGTGGTCAGCCGGCCCGCCGGAACGTCGAGGCGGTGACGCGGTTGCGGCCGCCGCGCTTGGCGGCATAGAGCGCCTCGTCTGCGGCGCTGAGCACCTTGTCGAAGCTCAGGCCCTGTTTGGTGCCGAAAGCAAAGCCGGCGCTGACGGTGCATGTCAGGGAACCGTTCTCGGTGTCGATGCGGCGCGCGGCGAATGAGGTTCGTATCGCCTCGGCCGTGTTTTCCACTGTTTCGGGCAAAGTCCGCTTCAACACCACCGCGAACTCCTCGCCGCCCATGCGCGCGGCGACATCGGTCGGGCGAAGGTTGCCGGCAAGCTCCTTGGCGAACACTTTCAGCACCTCATCGCCCGTCGCGTGGCCGAACTCGTCATTGATGGCCTTGAAGCTATCGAGGTCGAACACGACCACGGCGGTAAAGGCGCCGACGGGGGAATCGCCAAAGAGGTCGAACAGCGCGCGGCGGTTGAGCAGGCCGGTCAGCTGATCCGTCAGCGCGTTGCGGCGGTGATGCCCCGCCAGACGCCCCTGGTTGAGGGCCAGCGACAAGGCGCCGATGCCGGTCATGCTGGCGATGACGACGACGAGGCTGAGATCCTCGGCCCAGTTCCTCGGCGCATGGCTCATGATCAGCTTGCCATCCCATGCCAAAACCGTCGCGCAGAGCAGGAAGGACATGGCGGTCGCCGAATAGAGTGCGGCGGCGCCGATGGTAAGCGCCGGGGCCTCGGCGCGGCCTTTCCAGTATTCGGCGGCGGTGGCGAACAAGAGCAGGGCCGCAAACAGGTTCTCGAGCATGAAGCCGAGCCCGTCATAGCCCAGAGCCATGGGCGGCAGCGCCACTGCCAGTGAAATGCCGCTGCCGATCAGAATCCTGGGTATCGGTGACCCGCCGCTTCTGAATTGGTAGGCGGCGCCCAGCATCATCGAGAAGCCGACCAGCAGCAAGGTGAAGGTGGCGATGCCGAGGCCGCGCCTGGGCGCGTCGAGATAGGCGTCATAGGTGAAGACCTCGCCCACGACCAGCAAGGCGCTGAGCGCCCAGGTGAGCAGGAACTTGTCGGTGCGGGCGGTGAGCCAGGTGCCGAACAACGTCAGGCTCAGGCAGGCAGCGGAGAAACCGACCGCCAGCAGAAGTGAGTTGTAGTCGAGCGACATGCCCCTCGTTCCTTGCCCGCGACGACCCTGCAGCCTGGCGTTGCTGCAGTCATGACGCAAGGAAGTATCGATAAGGTTACGATAGCGACGAAGATGCGACGGTTCAGGGCAGGCGTCGCCGCCAGTGGGCCGTCTGCGCAGAGTTTCTCAGGCGACCCGCTTCATAAGTGCCATGGCGCCGAAGGGCGCGCGCACCTTGCCCTCGGTGATGAAGTAGACGAACACGTCGCGCGGTTGCACCGGCGCGTCGGTGGCAGGGTCGGCGCGCCGCAAATCGGCCGGCTGCTTGCCTTCCGCCCAGACCTTGGTCCGCGCCGCCCATTCATCGAGGCCTTTTGGCGTGTAGGAGTCCGGATTGTCATCCGAGCCGGTCTGCAGCCGCGCATAGATGAAATCGCCGGTGATATCGGCGATATCAGGATATTTTGCGTGATCGGCATAGACGATGGCCGCCCTGTATTTGCGCGCGAGCGCCGGGAATTCCGGCACGATGAAACTGTCGTTGCGGACTTCGAGGGCGTGGCGCAGCGCGACACCGTCCTGCTTTTCGGGCAGAAGTTTCAGAAAGGCCTCGAAATCGTCCGGATCGAATTTCTTGGTCGGCGCGAACTGCCACAGGATCGGCCCTAGCTTGTCGCCGAGCGCGGCAACGCCGGAGCCGAGGAAGCGCATCATCGATTCGCCGGCTTCGCCAAGCACGCGGCGGTTGGTGACGAAGCGGTTGCCCTTCAGCGAGTAGACGAAACCGTCGGGGGCCTCATTGGCCCATTTGACGAAGGTCGGTTCCTTGAAGCTGGAATAGTAGGTGCCGTTGACCTCGATGCTCGGTACCTGCCGGCTGGCGTATTGCAACTGCTTGGCCTTGGGGAGTTTTTCCGGGTAGAAGGACGTGTCCCACGGCTCGAAGGTCCAGCCCCCCATCCCGGCGCGGATTGTTCCCGATTTGCTCATTGTCGTCCTCCCGTTTCAGAAATCTGGCCGCGTTCAGAAAAATCAGGCCGTCGTGACCTCGTCGACCGGCTTGGCCATGTCGACGAGCATCCATCCTGGCCGGTAAGGATTGGGGCGGCGACCCGTTTCGCGATAGCCATAGGCGAGATAGAGCGCGATGTTGCGCTCCATTTTCGCATTGGTGTAGAGCCGCACCTCCGGCACGCCCCACAGGCGCGCCTGCTGATCCGCATGTTTCAGCAGCGCGATGCCGAAGCCCTTGCCCTGAAATCCTGGCGCCACGGCGACGGAGAAGATCATCGCGTGGTCTTCATGCCGCTCCAGTGTGAGCACTCCGGCAACTTCGTCCCCGCTCTCCAGCAGCCAGACCTCGCCGCGTTCGATGCGCGGCGCATAGTCTTCCGTGACTGGGATCGGCGGCGCGCCGAGCAGCAAGGTGTAGGGCGCGTAGGCATCCGTGGTCAGAGTTATGACGGCGGTGACATCCGGGGCAAGGGCTTTCCTGATCTTCATTCCGGAGATTCCCAACGCCAGCCCGCCATCACTCCGCTGCTTCGCGCTTGCCTCCGGGGCGTCGTTCCAGCAATTCCTTGAGGAACTGGCCGGTGTAGCTGCGTTTTTCGCGCACGATCGCTTCCGGAGTGCCGGAGGCGACCAGCTCGCCGCCGCCATCGCCACCCTCGGGGCCGAGGTCGAGCACCCAGTCGGCGGTCTTGATCACTTCGAGATTGTGCTCGATCACCACCACCGTGTTGCCCTGGTCGACCAGTTCGTGCAGCACTTCCAGCAGCTTGGCGACATCGTGGAAGTGCAGGCCGGTGGTCGGCTCGTCGAGGATATAGAGCGTCTTGCCGGTCGCCTTGCGCGACAGCTCCTTGGCGAGTTTTATCCGCTGCGCCTCGCCGCCCGACAACGTGGTTGCCTGCTGGCCGATATGGATGTAGCCGAGGCCGACCTGCTTCAGCGTGTCGAGCTTGTCGCGCACGCCGGGCACGGCGGCGAAGAAGTCGACGCCTTCCTCGACGGTCATGTCGAGCACGTCGGCGATCGACTTGCCCTTGAACAGCACGTCCAGCGTCTCTCTGTTATACCGCTTGCCGTGGCAGACGTCGCAGGTGACGTAGACGTCGGGCAGGAAGTGCATCTCGATCTTGATGACGCCGTCGCCCTGGCAGGCCTCGCAACGGCCGCCCTTGACGTTGAACGAAAAGCGTCCCGGCTGATAGCCGCGCGCCTTGGCTTCCGGCAGGCCCGCGAACCAGTCGCGGATCGGCGTGAAGGCGCCGGTATAGGTGGCGGGGTTGGAGCGCGGGGTCCGTCCGATCGGCGACTGGTCGATGTCGATGACCTTGTCGAGGAATTCCAGGCCCTCGATGCGGTCGTGCTCGGCCGGATGTTCGCGCGAGCCCATGATGCGGCGCGAGGCCGCCTTGAACAGTGTCTCGATCAGGAAGGTCGACTTGCCGCCGCCCGATACGCCTGTGACGGCGGTGAAGGTGCCGAGCGGAATTTCGGCGGTGACATTCTTCAGATTGTTGCCGCGTGCGCCGACCACTTTCAGGCGGCGGTTCTTCTTCGCCTCGCGGCGAACCGCTGGTGTCGCCACTTCGAGTTCGCCCGAAAGGTATTTGCCGGTGATCGAATTGGGGTTGGCCATCACCTGCTGCGGCGTGCCCTGGGCAATGATTTCACCGCCATGGATGCCGGCGGCCGGACCGATGTCGACGACGTAGTCGGCATGCAGGATGGCGTCCTCGTCATGCTCGACCACGATGACCGTGTTGCCGATGTCGCGCAGGTGCTTCAGCGTGTCGAGCAGGCGCGCATTGTCTCGCTGGTGCAGGCCGATCGACGGTTCGTCCAGCACGTAGAGCACGCCGGTGAGGCCGGAGCCGATCTGCGATGCCAGCCGGATGCGCTGGCTCTCGCCGCCCGACAGCGTGCCGGAATTGCGCGACAAAGTGAGATAGTCGAGGCCGACGTCGTTGAGGAAGCGCAGCCGCTCGCGGATTTCCTTGAGCACGCGCACGGCGATCTCGTTCTGCTTGTCGTTGAGCTGCGCCGGCAGATCGGTGAACCATTGGTCGGCCTTGCGGATCGACTGTTCGGTCACTTCGCCGATGTGCTTGCCGGCGATCTTCACCGCCAGCGCTTCCGGCTTCAGCCTGTAGCCACGACAGGCCGGGCAGGGGGTGGCCGACATGAAGCGCTCGATCTCCTCGCGCATCCACGCGGATTCGGTCTCTTTCCAGCGCCGCTCGAGGTTGGGGATGACGCCCTCGAAGGTCTTGGTCGTTTTGTAGGAGCGCAGGCCGTCATCATACTGGAAGGTGATCTCGCGCTCGCCTGTGCCGCGCAGGATGGCCTCCTGGGCTTCCCCGGTCAAATCCTTGAACTTGTCACCGAGCTTGAAGCCGTAAGCCTTGCCCAGCGCCTCCAGCGTCTGCACGTAGTAGGGCGAAGTCGATTTCGCCCATGGGCTGACGGCGCCGTCGCGCAGCGAGACGTTCTCGTCGGGGACGACCAGATTGGGATCGATGGCGCGCTGGCTGCCCAGCCCGTCGCAGGTCGGGCAGGCGCCGAACGGGTTGTTGAACGAGAACAGCCTGGGCTCGATCTCGGGAATGGTGAAGCCGGAGACCGGACAGGCGAATTTTTCCGAGAACAGGATGCGCTCATGCGTCTCGTTCTTCGACTTGTTGACCGAATCCTCGCCGGTCTGACTGGCATCGAGCGGCTTGTCGGCGAACTCCGCCACCGCCAGCCCCTCGGCGAGCTTCAGCGCGGTCTCCATGGAATCGGCAAGGCGCGTTGCGAGGTCGCCGCGCACGACGATACGATCCACGACCACGTCGATGTCGTGCTTGTACTTCTTGTCGAGTGCCGGCACATCAGCGATCTCGTAGAAGACGCCGTCGACCTTGACGCGCTGAAATCCTTTTTTCTGCAGCTCGAGCAATTCCTTGCGGTACTCGCCTTTGCGGCCGCGCACGATCGGCGCCAGGATGAACAGGCGCGTGCCTTCCTCGACCGCCAGCACACGATCGACCATCTGCGACACCGTCTGGCTCTCGATCGGCAGCCCGGTGGCCGGCGAATAGGGTACGCCGACGCGCGCGAATAGAAGCCGCATGTAGTCGTATATCTCGGTGACGGTGCCGACCGTCGAGCGCGGGTTCTTCGAGGTGGTCTTCTGCTCGATGGAGATGGCCGGCGACAGGCCGTCGATCTGGTCGACATCCGGCTTCTGCATCATTTCGAGGAATTGCCGCGCATAGGCCGACAGGCTCTCGACATAGCGGCGCTGGCCTTCGGCGTAGATGGTGTCGAAGGCAAGCGACGATTTGCCGGAGCCCGACAGGCCGGTCATGACGATCAGACTGTCACGCGGCAAGTCGAGATCGATATTCTTCAGATTGTGTTCGCGCGCCCCGCGAATGGAAAGATATTTATGGTCGGCCATTGCCGGTCGCCGCCTCAGATCTGGAATTTGTGGGATCGGCGGGTTTTCCCCGGCCGTCCCCTATGTAGGTATTTTTGCCGCCGCGTCGAGAGACGCCGCAATTCTCGACCAAGTCGTTTAACCGTCTTTCGCGCGAAGGGGCAAGCGGAAAGAACAAAGGCCGAACACGCTCCTGACAAAAGCGGTGGAGCAGGCGGCGTGGTCCCATCAGCGGATATGTCGTTCGATCACATTTTTCCCGTTCGGCCATCGAGCGGTTGACGTCCCCGGCTGAGGGGAGCAGACTCCATACGTCAACGAAGCCGGCTGTCTTTCGATGGCCTCGCCGCCCAAAGGCCGACTGCGAGACGCCGCGGGCTAACGCGATCAGTGCTTCTGACGACGATTGTCGCAATGGACACAGGAGTGGAGCATGACGCCACCGGACAGTCCCTTGAGGCTCCAGCAGTGATTGGAGCCGCGGCAGGCACAAATGCCAGGGAGACGCAAGCGCCTTCCGATGTGACCCTGCCGGATGCACCAAAATCAGAGACTACTGGTCGGATCGTCGGCTGAACGCCGCGAAGCATCCGAAATCGAAAGCCGGTAAAACATTCCCGGCGAAAGATTGGATTATAGATCCAGAAAAGCCCCGCCCGTTTGCTAGAAGCACGGCGGGGCTGCTCTTTTGGCGGAACGCGCAGGTACTGACGGCCCGCGACATGTCAGCTACCGCGGCGGTTTGATCCCGCCGGCGCCGATGTCGACCGTGATGCTGCCGGAAATCCTGACATCGGTATCACCGATCTTGAACTGGCCGTTGCCATTGGCGGGGAAGGCGTCATCGGGCTCGGGCTGCGGGGCCGGCTTGGCGATACGATAATCGCCGGCCACACCGGGCAGGCTGCCTTTCTGGCTGTCGCCGGCAAGGGCGCCGCCGGCCAGCATGAGCACTCCGGCCACGATGGTGACGGCAAGACGCTGGGGTCGGAATGAGCGGCAGTCGATCATCGGCCGGTTATAGCGTCGCCCCGTCGAGGTGGCCAGACCGGCGGTCATCAAATCGCCGGACGGCGGGGCCGTCGCGGCTCAATTCATCGTGCTTGTGCCGGTCACGCCGCCTTTTTGCGGGTGTCGTAGACATGATCGACGAGACCCCAGGCCTTCGCTTCCTCGGCGGTCATGAAATAGTCCCGGTCGAGCGTGCGCTCGACCTCTTCATAGGTGCGGCCGCAATGACGCGCATAGAGTTCGGTCATCTGCCGCTTGGTGCGCAGGATGCCTTCGGCGTGACGCTGGATGTCCGATGCCTGACCCTGGAAGCCGCCCAGCGGCTGGTGCAGGACGAGGCTGGCGTTGGGCAGCGCGATGCGCCGTCCCGGCGTGCCAGCCATCAGCAGGAACGAAGCCATCGAGGCAGCAAAGCCCATGCACACCGTCGACACCGGACAGCTGACATATTGCATCGTGTCGTAGATGGCGAAGCCGCTGGTCACCACGCCGCCAGGCGAGTTGATGTAAAGCGAGATCTCCTTGTCGGGATTATCCGATTCCAGCGACAGAAGCTGGGCGCAGACCAGCGCCGACATGCCGTCGTTGATCTCGCCGTTGATGAAGACGATACGCTCGCGCAGCAGCCGCGAGAAAATGTCGAAGGCGCGCTCGCCGCGGCTCGACTGCTCGATCACCATCGGCACCAGATTGGCAAAACCGGTCATCGTCTCTCTCCGTTTTTCATGTGTCGGCCGGTCAAGCGGCGCGCTGCAGAAGGCAAGGTGAATTGGCGGCGGGGCGGCGGCCGGAGGCGCTCGCAGCGAATGAAAGCCGGCAGCCGGCGCCTGCCATGGTCACCATGGGCCTGGCGGCGGATGTCGCCGCACGGGCAAAGCCTTCATGGATAATATGCAGATGCGTGCCGCCCGAAACGGTGCGGGCGAGCGTGAAGGTGACGATGCTGTCGAGCGGGTCCCGTTCCTCGTCCGGCCGCGGCTGTTCCCGCCAGGAGTAGCGAAGCCTTTTTCCGGGCTCGGCATCGAGGATCTCGCATTCGATCGGCGCATCCGGCCCGGCAAAGGCGAAATTGCTGCCGATCTCAGGATTGATGTCGTTGGGCATCATCCAGGCCGCAAGCAATTCGGGCACGGTCAGCGCCCGCCATACCTTTTCCGGCGGCTCGGGAAGATCGCACTCGAACTCGATCGCGTCGGGAGCGGTCCGCGCATGGCTTTCGTCGGTCACTGATGCGTGCGTCATTGGTCCATGTCCTTGAGAACCGCCTTCAGTTTTTCGATGCGCTCGGGCCAGAACGTCCGGTAGCGTTCGATCCAGCCGAGCAGCGGATCGAGCCCTTGCGGATCGGCGCGGTAATAGGCGTTGCGGCCCGCCCGCCGTTCGACCACCAGGCCTGCGCCGCGCAACACGGCCAGGTGCTGCGACACAGCCGGCTGCGACACCGTCATGCCGGTGCGCAGTTGCGACACCGTCATCTCGCTGGTGGCGAGGCGTTCATAGACGGCGCGTCGGGTGGGATCCGCCAGCGCCCGGAAAATTTCCGCTTCGATCATGATGAAAGCATAAGTCGATACTTATCGATTTGGCAAGCGGTCTTTTGCGGCCCATATGAAAGGAAGCTGGCGGCTCCGGCATTGCTGCCAATCCTTGACAATGAGCGGCGATGCATATAGGAACGAAAAGAGAACAAAAACCTTGTGGGAAAAGGCAGCCGCAGCAGGCAACGGGTGTGCGCAACCTGTAAGGTGCTGCGACAAAAATTTGTTTCGGACGAGCGCGGAGAAGTGTCATGGCGGGTAGCGTCAATAAGGTCATTCTGGTCGGCAATCTCGGGGCGGATCCGGAGATCCGCCGCCTGAATTCGGGCGAGCCGGTCGTCAACATCCGCATCGCAACATCGGAAAGCTGGCGCGACAAGAATTCCGGCGAGCGCAAGGAAAAGACCGAGTGGCACAATGTCGTCATCTTCAATGAGGGCATCGCCAAGGTTGCCGAGCAGTATCTGAAGAAGGGCATGAAGGTTTATGTCGAGGGCCAGTTGCAGACACGCAAATGGCAAGACCAGACCGGTGCCGACAAATACACGACGGAAGTCGTGCTGCAGAGATTCCGCGGCGAGCTGCAGATGCTCGACGCGCGCGGCCAGGGCGAGGGCGGCCAGGTCGGCGGTTATTCCGGCGGCGGCAGCCGTGGTTCCGATTTCGGCCAGTCCGGCCCGAACGAAGGCTTCAATCGTGGCGGCGGCGGTTCCAAGGGCGGCGGCGGTTCTTCGCGCGAGCTGGACGACGAAATCCCGTTCTGAGAAAAAACGGATTGGCATTATTCCTTGACCGCCGCGCGGCGCGTGGCGGTCTGTTGATTCCAGCGGAGAGGCACATTCAGTGAAAGCACGGGTAAAATGGGTGGAGGAGCGCACCTTCGTCGGCGAGTCCGGCAGTGGCCACAAACTGGTGCTTGGAACCGCGTTCGGCCCTGAAGGCAGGACGCCGGGGCCGAGCCCGATGGAGCTGGTGCTGATCGGCACGGGCGGCTGCTCAGCTTATGACGTGGTCCATATCCTCGAAAAGGGGCGCGAGGCGATCGAGGACTGCGTAGTCGAGCTCGATTCCGACCGGGCAGAAACCGACCCCAGGGTTTTCACCCGCATCCACATGCATTTCATCGTCAAGGGCCGGGCGCTGTCGCGCGACAAGGTCAAACGGGCGATCGATCTCTCGATCGAAAAATACTGTTCGGCTTCTGCCATGATGGCCAAGACCGCCGCGATCACCCACGATTTCGAAATTATCGACACGACGGCAAAATAAGCGGCCTATGAGGCCATCAGCGCCTTGATGCCATCGGCCACGAACTGCACGGCAAGCGCTGCCAGGATGACGCCGAGCAGGCGGGTCAGGATCGAACGGCCGGTCTGGCCGAGGATGCGGTCTATGCGCTCCGACAGCACGAACACCAGATAGGTGATGGCAAGGCAGACGAAGATGATGCCGACCAGTGCCGCCTGGGCGCCAAAACCCTGAAACGAGCCGGAAAGCAGGACGGTCGCCGAAATCGCACCGGGACCGGCGATCAGCGGAATCGCCAGCGGGAAGGCGGCGATGTTGTGGATCATGTCCTTGGTGATGGCGACGTCGCCGATCTTCTCCTTGCGGTCCTGCCGGCGCTCGAACACCATTTCGAAAGCGATGAAGAACAAGAGGAACCCGCCGGCGACGCGGAAGGCCGGCAGCGTGATGCCGAACACCGACAGGATCGAGGCGCCGGCAACCGCGAACAGCGCCATCACCAGGAAGCCGATGACCGAGGCGCGGACCGAGACCTGCTGGCGCTCCTCGCGGTTCATGCCGCGCGTTATCGCCAGAAACAGCGGCGCCAGCCCCGGCGGGTCGATGGTCACCAGAATGGTGACGAAGGCGTTGAACAGGCTGTCGAAACTCGGCATTTCTCACCCCTCCCGCCGGGCCGAGCCCGCATCCCGACATTGGTAGAGCAAAGCAGGGACGGAGGAAACCGGCCGGGGAGAGGCGGCTCGCGAACTCTGCGAAGGCCGGCTGGGCCGAGGGAGACGCGAAAGAACGCTAGGGAATGCCTGAGTTTGCGTTGCGGCTTGCTTGATCAGGTACGGTCAGAGCGCCGCGCCAGGAACTCCACTTCGAGCCGCCATGTCGCGCCATTGTCGTGCGAGCGCTCGCCGAGCCAGCGGAAGGAATTTTCCGTGATCCGTGAAAAGCTCCAACGTACCGAGGAACCGGTGCCGTCGGCGCCCACTTGGACAATCGTGTCGCCTTCGGCGCGGCCGAGCTGGCGGCTGTAATACTGGTTGCGCGGATCGCTCCAGAAAATATGCCAGGCGTTTGCGCCGGGATCATAGACGCGCAAGGTTGTGCCATAAAAGGTCCATTGGCCGAGAGAGGGCGAGGGGCCGGCATCGCGCGCGGGCAGGATCCAGACGTCCTGGATCGCGCGGCCTTCCAGCACCCAGCCGAAATGCACTTCGCCGCGTCCGGTCAGCACGGTGCCGTCTTCCAGATGACGGTTGGCATCGAAAGTCCAGGCGCCGACGAAGCGGCCGTAGAGATCCAAATTCTCGGCAAGACGGGGGGCGGGCCCGTCGCTGTGCAGGACTTCGGCAAAGGAGGGGTAGTCGGTCATGACTGTGCCTTCATGCTGTCAGGAGACTGCGAGCGATAGGCCGACGCAGGGTTTTTCGCTTGGGAAAAATTGCTATCTTTCGGGCCATGACGACGAGTGACAGGATCATTGCCTCGGGGCCAGGCTGGCAGGTGTCGGACGTGGTGTGCACGGCGGGCGCCGACGACCGACCGTTCGAGGAAGAGCACCGGACATTCTGCATCGCCGCGGTGACCGGTGGCACCTTCCGCTATCGCAGCAGCCAAGGCACCGCGATGCTCGCGCCAGGCGCTGTCCTGCTTGGCAATCCCGGGACATGCTACGAATGCGGCCACGAGCACGGCGCCGGCGACCGCTGCCTCTCCTTTCATTTCAGTCCAGCCTATATGGAACGGATCGTGGAGGGCGTACCGGGCGCCAGAACGTTGGCTTTCGAGGCGCCGCGCCTGCCGCCCTTGCCGGCGCTGATGCCGCTGCTGGCCGAAGCGGAGGCCGCGCGCGATGTGGCCGAAACCGCTGCTTTCGAGGAACTCGGCTTGCGCATTGCCGGCGCAGCAGTCGCCGCAGGCTCAGGGCACACCAAGAAGACGCGGACACCCAGCCGCCGGGATCAGAAACGGGTCGCAGAGGCGGTTCGGCGTATCGAGATCGATGCCGATCAGCCACTTTCGCTGGCCGTGCTGGCCCGGGAGACGGCGACCAGTCCGTATCATTTCCTGCGCACATTCCGGCAGATTGCCGGGATGACCCCCTACCGGTTTCTGCTGAGGACCAGGCTGCACCGGGCAGCAGTGCGGCTCCACGCTTCGGACAAGGCGATCTCGACGATCGCCTTCGAGGCGGGCTTCAACGACCTGTCAACTTTCAATCGCCGCTTCCGGCGTGAAATGGGGGAGACACCCGGCAGCTATCGCGCCCGTCGCGCGGGCCGCCGCTAACACGAGATGGCGGGCCTTTGCGTCGATGGCTCCGAAAAGCATCTCGGCCATATCGTCGCAATCACCGGTATCCTTTTGAAATCACCGCCAAAATCGACACTGGAAAAGTGCCGTCGACATTGGAGTTTCGGCCGCGCTTCCTATATATACGGCAAGTGATTCCTGTTTAGATTGTGATCCGATTTGACCGACCAAAAAACACCGCGCGGCGCCGACGGCGGCCCCACCGGCATCGAGCCGATTTCGATTATCGAGGAGATGCAGCGCTCCTATCTCGATTACGCCATGAGCGTGATCGTCAGCCGCGCGCTGCCCGACGTGCGCGATGGCCTGAAGCCGGTGCATCGCCGCATTCTCTTCGCCGCGCATGAGAGCGGCTATCACTGGAACCGCAAATATGTGAAGTCGGCGCGCCCGGTCGCCGACGTGATGGGTAAATACCATCCGCATGGCGACGCCTCTATCTATGACGCCTTGGTGCGAATGGCGCAGGACTGGTCGCTGCGCGTGCCGCTCATCGACGGGCAAGGCAATTTCGGCTCGATCGACGGCGATCCGCCGGCGGCCATGCGCTACACCGAGTCGCGGCTGACCAAGGTCGCGCATGAACTGCTGGAGGATATCGACAAGGATACGGTCGATTTCCAGGACACTTACGATGCTTCCGGCAGCGAGCCGAAGGTTCTGCCGGCGCGCTTTCCCAATCTGCTGGTCAATGGCTCGGGCGGCATCGCCGTCGGTATGGCCACCAACATCCCGCCGCACAATCTGGGCGAAGTCTGCAACGCCGCGATCGCGATTATCGACAATCCGGCCATCGACCTGCCGGCGCTGATGGAAATCATTCCGGGGCCGGATTTCCCGACCGGCGGCATCGTGCTCGGGCGCTCCGGCATCTACAGCGCCTATTCGACCGGCCGCGGCTCTATCGTGATGCGCGGCAAGGTCAACATCGAGGCCCGCGGCAATGACCGCGAATCGATCATCATCACCGAGGTTCCCTACCAGGTGAACAAGTCGTCGATGATCGAGAAGATGGCCGAACTGGTGCGCGACAAGCGCATCGAGGGCATTTCCGACATTCGCGACGAGAGCGACCGCCAGGGCTATCGGGTCGTCGTCGAGCTGAAGCGCGATGCGGTGGCCGACGTCATCCTCAACCAGCTCTATCGCTTCACGCCGCTGCAAACCTCATTCGGCGCCAATATGGTGGCGCTGAATGGCGGCAAGCCCGAACTGCTGACGCTGACCGACATGCTGAGGGCATTCGTGTCCTTCCGCGAGGAGGTGGTCACCCGGCGCACGAAGTTCCTGCTGCGCAAGGCGCGCGACCGGGCCCACGTGCTGGTCGGCCTCGCAATCGCCGTCGCCAACATCGATGAAGTGATAAAGCTGATCCGCACCGCGCCGGATCCGCAGACCGCGCGCGAGCAGTTGATGGAGCGGCGCTGGCCGTCCGGCGACGTCGAATCGCTGATCCTCCTGATCGACGACCCGCGCCACCGCATCAACGAGGACGGCACCTACAATCTGTCCGAGGAACAGGCGCGCGCGATCCTGGAGTTGCGCCTGCAGCGCCTGACGGCGCTTGGCCGTGACGAAATCGCCGACGAGTTGAACACGATCGGCGCCGAGATCGTCGATTATCTCGATATCCTGTCGTCCCGCGCCCGCGTCCAGCAGATCGTCAAGGACGAGCTCGCGGCCGTGCGCGACGAGTTCGGCACGCCGCGCCGCACCGAGCTGAGCGAAGGCGGCGCGGACATGGAAGACGAGGACCTGATTCAGCGCGAGGACATGGTCGTGACGGTGAGCCATTCCGGCTACATCAAGCGCGTGCCATTGTCGCTCTACCGGGCGCAACGCCGCGGCGGCAAGGGTCGCTCGGGCATGTCGACCAAGGAAGAGGATTTCGTCACCCGCCTGTTCGTGGCCAACACCCACACGCCGGTGCTGTTCTTCTCTTCGCGCGGCATCGTCTACAAGGAGAAGGTCTGGCGCCTGCCGATCGGGAATCCGCAGTCGCGCGGCAAGGCGCTGATTAACATGCTGCCGCTGGAGCAGGGCGAGCGCATCACCACAATCATGCCGTTGCCGGAAGATGAGACGAGCTGGGGCGAGCTCGACGTGATGTTCGCCACCACGCGCGGCACGGTGCGGCGCAACAAGCTCTCCGACTTCGTCCAGGTCAACCGTAACGGCAAGATCGCCATGAAGCTGGAGGAGGAGGGCGACGAGATTCTCGGCGTCGAGACCTGCACCGACAATGACGACGTGCTTCTGACCGCCAGCTCCGGCCAGTGCATCCGCTTTTCCGTCGGCGACGTGCGCGTCTTCCAGAGCCGCAACTCGGTCGGCGTGCGCGGCATCGCCATGGCCGAAACGGATCGCGTCATTTCGATGGCCGTCATCGAGCATGTCGATGCGCCGCCGGCTGAACGCGCCGCCTATCTGAAGCGCGTGGTGGCCGAACGGCGCCTGGCCGCCGGCATCCCGGCAGGCGAGGAGGAAGAGATCGCGTTGACCAACGAAGAGGTCGGCGAGGAGGCGGAGCTGTCAGACGAGCGCTATGAGTTCCTCAAGGCGCATGAGCAGTTCGTGCTGACGGTGACGGAATACGGCTACGGCAAGCGCTCATCGTCCTATGATTTCCGTCTGACCGGACGCGGCGGCAAGGGCATTCGGGCCACCGACGTGTCGAAGACGGCCGAGATCGGCAGGCTGGTGGCGACCTTCCCGGTCGGCAATGACGACCAGATCATGCTGGTGTCCGACGGCGGTACCGTCATCCGGGTGCCGGTCAATGGCATTCGCTTCGCCAGCCGCGCCACCAAGGGCGTGACCATTTTCAACACGGCGGAAGGCGAGAAAGTGGTTTCGGTCGAGCGGATTTCCGAGCCGCAATCGGACGAGGAAGAAATCGTCGAGGTTGGTGCCGAGATCGATCCGGCGGCGGATGCCGGCCCGGATGATGCGCAATAAGTCTGGCTTGGCCCAGACATGGCAACGCCGGCCAATCGGCCGGCGCATCGCAACAAATTCAGGCTAATTCAATAGTGACGGTGGGGCTTGCGGGGGCCGAACCCTTCGAAGCGTTTGGCGTTGGTCTTGATGCGGACGCGCTGGGCCTCCTGATGCAGCCCGAATACAGTGGCGATCAGCATGGCGACGGTCATTGCAGTGGCGAGCATGTAGATCAGCATGTGCGTATTCTCCTGCGCTCTACAACGCTTAGATGGGACTTTGGTTTCATCTTCTTAAAGGGGCAAGGTAGTGAACGCTGCGTGAAGCGTTCGTGATCGGCGCATTCATCTGTCGTTCATCCCTGCAAAAAGGTTCAAGGGGATCGCATCAATGAGATTTGCCTTCCGTCCGCGCGCCCGTTAGAAGCACCGGCATGACCGAACGAATTGCCCTTTATGCCGGCTCTTTCGACCCGTTGACGAACGGCCATCTCGACGTGCTGAAGGCGTCGCTGGCCGTGGCCGATATCGTCTATGCGGCGATCGGCATTCATCCCGGCAAGAAGCCGCTGTTTTCGTTCGAGGAACGGGTCGGACTGATCGAGGCCGCGACCAAGGCCGAATTCGGCCGCGATGGCGCGCGCATCAAGGTGGTCGCCTTCGATGGGCTGGTCATCGACGCCGCCAGGAAACAGGGCGCCTCGATCATGATCCGCGGCCTGCGCGACGGTACCGATCTGGACTACGAGATGCAGATGGCCGGCATGAACGAAACGATGGCGCCGGAGCTGCAGACGGTGTTTCTGCCCGCCAGCCCCTCGGTCAGAACCATTACCGCCACACTTGTGCGCCAGATTGCGTCGATGGGCGGCGACATCCGCCCCTTCGTGCCGGCCGCCGTTGCCGGTGCGCTCACCGCTAAATTCGCAAAATAGGTTTCTCGGAGAAGACCATGCAGCTGAAAAAGCTCGCCTCGTTCCTCGTCGTGCTTGCCGGCCTCGTGACCGCATCGGTCTCGGCCTATGCCGCCGACCCGGAAAACACCATGATCATAACGTTGAAGGACGGCGACGTGACCATTGCGCTGCGTCCCGATCTCGCGCCCAAGCATGTCGCGCAGATCAAGAAGCTGGTGCGTGAGCATGCCTATGACAACGTCGCCTTTCACCGCGTCATCGACGGCTTCATGGCGCAGACAGGCGACGTCAAATTCGGCAACATGAACAAGGGCTTCAACGCCCAGGCTGTCGGTACCGGCGGCTCCAACCTGCCGGACCTGCCGGCGGAATTCTCGCAGACCGAGCACTACAAGCGCGGCGTGGTCGGCATGGCACGCTCGCAGGATCCGAACTCCGCGAACTCGCAGTTCTTTATCATGTTCGCGCCGGCGCCGCCGCTCGACGGCCAGTACACCATCGTGGGCAATGTCGTCAGCGGCATGGAACTGGTGGACCACATCAAGAAGGGCGACGAGGCCGACAACGGCACGGTCACCGATCCCGACCGGATGATCAAGGTTCGTATCGCCGCCGACAAATAGTTCTGTTTTTTGAAAAGGATATCAGACATGGCCGACATCAAGGACCGCGAAAACGCGCTCATCATGGAAACGACCAAGGGCAAGGTCGTCATCGAAATGCTTCCCGACCTGGCGCCCGGCCATGTCGCCCGCATCAAGGAACTGGCCCGCGAAGGGGCCTATGACGGCGTGGTCTTCCACCGCGTCATCGAGGGCTTCATGGCGCAGACCGGCGACGTCAAGTTCGGCAATTCGAGCAAGCCCTCTTTCGCGCCTTCTCGCGCTGGCATGGGCGGTTCCGACAAGCCGGATCTCAAGGCCGAATTCTCCAATGCCAACCACGGCCGCGGCACCTGCTCGATGGCGCGCTCGCAGAATCCGAACTCGGCCAATTCGCAGTTCTTCATCTGCTTCGACGATGCAGCCTTCCTCAATCGCCAGTACACGGTCTGGGGCCAGGTCATCGAAGGCATGGACAATATCGACAAGATCAAGCGCGGCGAGCCGGTGCAGGATCCCGACAAGATCGTGTCGCTGAAGGTCGCGGCCGACGTCAAGTAAGGCGACAGGACAATGATGGGCGTCGTCTGGTCGCTTCTCGGCATCCTGTCGGGCGCCTTCATCGCCATTCAGGCGCCGATCAATTCGCAGTTGGCGCGCGGCCTGGGGCTCCCGGTCGCGGCGGCTGCGTTTTCGTTCCTGTCGGGAGCCATCGTGCTCGGCATCATTGCCGTCGCGGTGGTGAGACTGCAAGGCATCTCGCTCGACTGGAAGGCGCCCGCGCCCTGGCTGTTCATCGCCGGCGGCATGCTGGGCGGCTTCTACGTCACGCTGTCCACCATCCTGACGCCACGCATCGGCGCCGCCGCCCTGATGGCGTTCCTGGTGGCGGGCCAGTTGCTGGCGGGCATGCTGATCGACCGCGTCGGGTTCCTCGGCGTCGCGGTTCGCGAAATCTCGCTCGGCCGCGTGGCCGGCGCGGTGCTGCTTCTGGCCGGGGCGCTGCTTATCAGGCTCTTCTGATGCGTGTCGATCTGTTCGATTTCGACCTGCCGGAAGAGCGTATCGCGCTTCGCCCGGCAGAGCCGCGCGACAGCGCAAAGATGCTGGTGGTCAGGCCGGGCGAGGGGTTTTCGGACCGGGCGGTCCGCGACCTGCCTTCCCTGCTCCGGCCCGGCGACGTGCTGGTCTTCAACGATACCAAGGTCATCCCGGCGCAACTCAAAGGTATCAGGCGGCGCGGCGAGGCGGCGGCGCAGGTCGAAGCCACATTGCACATGCGGATGGCGCCTGACCGCTGGCTGGCCTTCATGCGGCCGGGCAAGCGCGTTGCCGTCGGCGACCGTATCCATTTCGGCCATGACGGCAATTCGTGCTTCCTCGGCCAGCTTGACGCCACGGTGATCGAAAAGGGCGAGGCGGGCGAGGCGCTGCTCGGCTTCGACCTGTCGGGCCCTTTCCTCGACGAGGCGCTGCATGCGGTCGGCCACATCCCACTGCCGCCCTATATCGCCTCGAAGCGCGACGACGACGAGCGCGACCGGGCCGACTACCAGACCATCTATGCCCGGGAGGAAGGCGCCGTCGCAGCACCGACGGCGGGCCTGCATTTCACGCCGGAGCTGTTCGCCGCGCTCGACGCCAAGGGCATCGAGCGCCGCTTCGTCACCTTGCATGTCGGCGCCGGCACGTTCCTGCCGGTTAAGGCGGACGACACCGCCGATCACAAGATGCATGCGGAGATCGGCTCGGTCAGCGAGGCAACTGCCGACGCGTTGAATGCAGCGAAGGCGCGGGGCGGGCGCATCATTGCCGTCGGTACGACCTCGCTGCGCCTGCTGGAAAGCGCCGCGCGAGAGGATGGTATGCTCGCTGCCTGGTCCGGGCCGACCGACATCTTCATCACGCCCGGCTACCGTTTTCGCACCGCCGACATGCTGATGACCAATTTCCATCTGCCGCGTTCGACGCTGTTCATGCTGGTTTCGGCCTTCAGCAGCCTCGAGACGATGCGCGCCGCCTATGCGCATGCCATTGAGCACGATTACAGATTCTACTCCTACGGAGATGCAAGCCTGCTGTATCGAGCGGAGATGAGCGATGGACGATGACCTCGACAGGCTGGACCGCGACAGTTTGATCGCCGAAGTCAAAAAATTGCGCGCCGGCATTCGCCAGCATCGCGATGCATCGGGGCACGATCTTTGCTGGCATCATCCCGATTTGTGGGACCTGCTGCCCGAGAAGATCGATCCGGCAATCGCCGTGCCGCCCTGGCCAAAATTCATGCGCGGCTGCATCCACTACCGCCAGTCGCTGGACGAACAGGCTCCGGACGCACCGGCACACGACAAGGAATTCAATGGCTGAGACGTTCACCTTCAAGGTGCTGGCGACCGAAGGCAAGGCGCGGCGCGGCTTGATCAGCATGCCGCGCGGCGAAATCCGCACGCCGGCGTTCATGCCGGTCGGCACCGGCGGCACGGTCAAGACGATGTACATGGATCAGGTGCGCGGCGTCGGCGCCGATATCATCCTGGGCAATACCTACCATTTGATGCTGCGGCCCGGCGCCGAACGCGTGGCGAAGCTTGGCGGTCTGCACGAATTCGCCCGCTGGCCGCATCCGATCCTGACCGACAGCGGTGGCTTTCAGGTCATGTCGCTGTCGAAGCTTCGGAAATTGACCGAAAGGGGTGTCACCTTCCGCTCACATATCGACGGCGCGCCTTACGAAATGTCGCCGGAGCGTTCGATTGAGATTCAAGGATTGCTCGATTCAGACATCCAGATGCAGCTTGACGAATGCACGGCGCTGCCGGCGGAGCGCAAGGAAATCGAGCGCGCCATGGAATTGTCGCTGCGCTGGGCCGAACGCTGCAAGGCGGCGTTCGGCGAGCAGCCGGGAAAGGCGATGTTCGGCATCGTGCAAGGCGGCGACAAGGCCGATTTGCGGGTGCGTTCGGCACAGGCCCTGGCTGCGATGGACCTGAAAGGCTACGCCGTTGGCGGCCTGGCCGTCGGCGAGCCGCAGGCGGTGATGCTCGAGATGCTCGACATCACCTGCCCGGAACTGCCGGCGGATAAACCACGCTATCTCATGGGTGTCGGAACGCCGGACGACATCCTGAAATCGGTGGCGCGCGGCATTGACATGTTCGACTGCGTGATGCCGACCCGGGCCGGCCGGCATGGGCTTGCCTATACCAGGCGCGGCAAGGTCAATCTGCGCAACGCCCGCCATGCCGACGATCCGCGCCCGCTCGACGAGGAGAGCGACTGCCCGGCGGCGCGCGACTATTCCCGCGCCTACCTGCATCATCTGGTGCGCTCGCAGGAGGCGCTCGGCGCAATGCTTTTGACCTGGAACAATCTTTCCTATTACCAAAAGCTGATGCAGGACATCCGGGCTGCGGTCGAAACCAGCACGTTCGAGGCGCGTGGGGCCGAGATCACAGAAGGCTGGGCCAAGGGCGACATTCCGGCCATTTGAAAAGGATTATAGAGCCTTACCCTCTCCCTGCTTGCTTGCGGCTCTGATGACCATGGGCTCACGATCCGCACTTTTGAATAAGCCGGCTCCGGTCGCAGATGTGGATCAAGGGGCGGAAGTGGGACGAGGTCAAGGCCGCGAATCAAATTTGGTATAACTAGATCATTTCGCCAGCAGCCCCTACTCAGGGTGTAGTGGACGCTCTAATGATTGGATATTGGTTTCTACAAATGTTTGGCGCTGCAAATGATGGAAGAAGACCCTTTCCAATCGAAAATTGATGCACTGCGGATCGCGCTCGAAATCCCAAAGCTGTATTTCAGGAAGGCGATCAGGCCCGAAGGTCGCTGCCCACATTGCTCAACCCCCAATCCAACGTTCGACCAATGGTGGATCACTCATGGTGTTGTGAAGAACGAGCTTGGTGGAAAATCCTACGTTTGGGGTGTCTATTTCTGCACGGCTTGTGGCGGCGCAATTCTGGCGAGAGGCAAGGCAGGTGAGGAAAGCGATTCAGGACCGATTGTTCAGCTCATCCCGGAAGCTAGATCTGCGCACGAAGACATTCCGCCAATCGCCCGCACCTTTCTCCAGCAGGCCATGGACACCTTGCATGCTCCAGACGCTTCGGCCGTTATGGCTGGATCGGCCGTTGACGCGATGCTGAAGGAACTGGGGTACGAGGACGGAAGTGTCTACACCCGGATTAACAGGGCTGTTGCGGACCATAGGCTGACGGAGAGCATGGGGGCGTGGGCGCATTCGGTGAGGCTTGGGGCGAACAATCCTCGACACGCCGATAAAGATAAACCCCACATCCTACCGGCTGAAGCTGTCCAGTCAGTGGAGTTTGCGGAGGCTCTTGGCAATTTCCTTTTCGTGCTGACGAAACGTATCGAACGCGGCAAAAAAGCCGCGGAGGACGCCTCCAACCCGCAACCAGGTACTTCTGGGCTATCTCAAGTAGAAGGGTAAGCTTGGCTCGGGTAAACGTCTATCGTTCTCAGGTGCTCAGCGAATTCGATGCGCGCAGGCTGCAGCCGGTGATCTGGAACGCGCCATCCGGCTGTTGCTGCAGCGTATAGACCGCCTCGTAGTCCTTGCCGTCGGGGCCGACGATCAGCACCTGCTGGATGATCGAGGTCGGGCCCGTCTCCTCGACCTTGCCGAACGAGTAGCTCTGCGGGTTGCGCACCGGCGCGTAGCCATTGGTCACCATGTTCATGAAGGTTTCGACTGTGGGAAAAATCTGTTTCACATTCGGAGCAGCGAAACTGTAGGCGCTGGCACCATCGTCAGCGATGAAAGCCTTGAGCTGGCCGTCGATGGCCGCTTGTGCCGCCTTGATCTCGGCCTCGCCGGCAAATGCCGACGATGCCAGGAAGAGGGGAACGAATGCGAGTGCGCAAAGCGTGCGGCGCATGGTCTGTCTCCCTTGTCTCGGGACCCTCTCAAAATGCGATTGAGGAGGTATGATAACATACGCTTGGCGGCGCTTCATGGTTTCAGCGATGGCGAACATTCGTCTCGCATCGGCGTTTTGCTCGCGCGCGGGCAGCCTGAGCCTTGATTCCGGCGCTTGAAAGCCCGGCTCCAGTCTGCCAGAAGAGCCGCTTGTGCGTATGAGCAGGACGGAGCCATGAAGGCGTTTTTCGTGCAGATCAAATGCGAGCTGGGCAAGTCCTATGAGGTTGCCAGCGCGCTTGCCGATGCCGAGATCGCCTCGGAAATCTACTCCACCGCCGGAAACTACGATCTGCTCGCCAAGTTCTATGTCGACGACGAGGAGGATGTCGGCCACTTCGTCAACGAGAAGGTGCAGATTCTCCCCGGCATAAAGGACACGTTCACCGTCGTCACCTTCCGGGCCTTTTAGCTGTTGTCCTCGCCTGCCCGGGCACGAGGCAAAGTGTGATCAAGGTCATATTCCTGCTGCCTTGATTTTAGGCAGTTGCGATATACTGGCTGGTTCGCATCCCTCAAATCACCGATTGCGCTTGATTTTCTCCGGCGGCGCCAGTGAAATGGCGTCACAGGGGAGTATGCGATTGGCAGCGTTCGATGAAATGCTTCCGGAGGTCTCCGGACTTAGAAGACCGTATTCGGCTTACGATCGCTGGCTGAAAGAGCAGGACCCGGCCAGGCTCACCGAGAAAATGCAGGACGCCGAACGCGTCTTCCGCAAAACCGGCATCACCTTCGCCGTCTATGGCGAGCAGGAAGCCTCCGAGCGGCTTATCCCCTTCGACATCGTTCCGCGCATCATTTCTGGCAATGAGTGGCGCCGCCTCACGCAAGGCATCGAGCAGCGCGTGCAGGCGCTGAACGCCTTTCTCGACGATATCTATCACCGCCAGGAAATCCTGCGGGCCGGACGCGTTCCCCGCGACCTGATCGCCAGGAACGAAGCCTTCCTGCCCGAGATGATCGGGGTCAGGCCGCCCGCCGGCGTCTACACCCACATCATCGGCGTCGACATCGTGCGCATCAGCGAAAACGAGTTCTACGTGCTGGAGGACAATGCGCGCACCCCATCGGGCGTTTCCTACATGCTGGAAAACCGCGAGACGATGATGCAGCTCTTCCCCGAGCTGTTCCAACAGATCAAGGTGCGGCCGGTGGAGAACTATCCGCAGCTTTTGCGCCAGTCGCTGGCGGCGGTGCGGCCGCAGAACGCCAAGGGCACGCCGACCATCGCCGTGCTGACGCCCGGCAGCTACAACTCCGCCTATTTCGAACATGCCTTCCTGGCCGATCAGATGGGCGTGCAACTGGTCGAGGGGCAGGATTTGCGCGTGGTGGACGGTCATGTCGCGATGCGCACGACCGAAGGCTACAAGCAGATCGACGTGCTCTATCGCCGGGTCGACGATGCCTTCCTCGATCCGCTGACCTTCCGTCCAGATTCCGCGCTTGGTGTGCCCGGCATCATGGATGTCTACCGGGCCGGCAACATCACGATCGCCAATGCGCCGGGAACCGGCATCGCCGACGACAAGGCGATCTATTCCTACATGCCCGAAATCGTCGAGTTCTACACCGGCCGCAAGGCGATCCTTGGCAATATCCCGACCTGGCGCTGTTCGGAGCCGGACAGCCTGAAGTACGTGCTCGAACACATCGATGAGTTGGTGATCAAGGAAGTGCACGGTTCCGGCGGCTACGGCATGCTGGTCGGACCGGCGGCGACCAGGAAGGAATGCCAGGACTTTGCCACGAAGCTGCAGGCCAAGCCGTCCAATTACATCGCCCAGCCGACGCTGGCGCTCTCGACCTGTCCGATCCTGACCGAAAAGGGCCTGTCGCCACGCCATGTCGATCTGAGGCCCTATGTGCTGGTCTCCGACCGCATCCAGATCGTGCCGGGCGGGCTGACGCGCGTCGCGCTCAAGGAGGGCTCTCTGGTGGTCAATTCCTCCCAAGGCGGCGGCACGAAGGATACCTGGGTGCTGGATGATTGAGATGAGTGAGTAGGGAATAGTCAGTAGGCAGTACAGGGGACGGGAAATGCCATATTCCATTGAGATTCAATTGCTTACTATTCGCTACTCACTAATAACTACTCACTAATAACTACTCACTAGCCCGAAGGGCCATTCCATGCTTCTCGGCCGCACCGCCAACGGGCTCTACTGGATGAACCGCTATATCGAGCGTGCGGAAAACATGGCGCGTCTGGTCGATGCGGGCCTGCGCATGGCGCTGACGCGCACGCAGAGCGCGTCGGAAGAGTGGAATTCGGTGCTGCTCAGCGCCGGCTCCGACGTCGCATACACGCAGAAGTATCAGGACTATACGGCGGCTGATGTAGCCGACTTCCTTTTGCGCGACACGTCGAACCCGTCGAGCACGATGTCGTCGATCGAGACTGCACGCAACAATGCCCGCATGGTGCGCACCGCGCTGACGCGCGAGACCTGGGAAAGCATCAACGAGGCCTGGATGGCGCTGAAGCGCATGCTGGCAAGGCCGATCGACGAGCGTGACCTGCCAAACGTGCTCGATGCGATCAAGCGCGAAACGGCGCTGATCCGCGGCTCGTTCTACGGCACCATGCTGCGCAACGAGATCTTCGATTTCTCGCAGCTCGGCACCTACGTCGAGCGCGCCGACAATACGGCGCGCATCCTCGACGTGAAGTACTACGTCCTCTTGCCGTCGATCTCCTGGGTCGGCTCGACGCTCGACAATTACCAGTGGGAATCGATCCTGCGCTCGGTATCGGCGCACCGTTCCTACCGCTGGGTCTACGACGCCGACTACAAGCCGACCAACATCGCCGACTACCTGATTCTCAATGTGCGCATGCCGCGATCGCTCACCTTCTGCTATCGCTTCCTGGCCGAGCACCTGAAGTTTCTCGGCGACGACTATGGCGAGCGCCATGCCTGCCATGCAACGGCGGAAAAAACCCAGGCCATGCTGCGGGCAGGCTCGATCAAGGATATTTTCGACGCCGGCCTGCATGAATTCCTTGCCGGCTTCATTCGCGACAACACCAGGCTCGGCGACGAGATCGCGCAGGATTACAGGTTCTATTGAGGAGGCCATGCGGCTCAAGATCACCCATCGGACCGAATACCGTTACGACGCATGGGTGCAGTACCTGCTGCAGCGGCTACGGCTGCTTCCAGTGAGCGGGCGGACGCAGACGGTGCTGTCCTGGGCCGTGGAGGTGGAAGGCGCGCGCGAGGAAGTGCGATTTGCCGACCACTACGGCAATGAGACCCGATTGTTGAGCGTCGAGGGTGACCATGATTTCATCACGGTCGAGGCATCAGGCGAGGTGGTGACGCGCGATACATCGGGCGTTTGTGGGCCGCATCAGGGGTTCGCGCCGCTCTGGCTGTTCGCGCAGGAGACGCCTTTGACCATGATAGGCGATGGCATTCGCGCACTCGCCGAGACAGTCGGCAAGGGCACCGATATCGAGAGACTGCACCGTCTGATGGCTATCATCTCCGAGCGGGTCGCCTATGCGCCGGGCATCACCAATGCGACGACCCCGGCTGAAGAGGCCCTCGCGCTGAAAACCGGGGTCTGCCAGGATCATAGCCATATCTTTGCCGCCACCGCGCGCGCCATGGGTTTCCCGGCACGCTATGTCAGCGGCTATCTGATGATGGACGCGGCCATCGAGCAGGCGGCAAGCCATGCCTGGGCCGAAGCGCATGTTCAGGGCCTCGGCTGGGTTGCCTTCGACCCCTCCAACGGTATCTCTCCTGATGAGCGCTATGTGAGAGTGGCGACGGGGCGCGACTATCGCGATGCGTCGCCGGTTTCGGGGATTCTGCTGGGACAGGCGCAAGAGCGGCTTGCCGTCACCGTCACGGTGGAGCAGTAATCACCTGATGCAGGTCGTCCAACGCCACCTTGGTTTGGGTGACGACATGCATGAAAACAAGGACCTCAGCGCGCCGCATGGATCCGTTCCGACGCGACGCGCTTTTAGGGTTCGCTGCCGGAAGAGTAAACCATGACCTATTGCGTCGGCCTCAAGATCGATCGCGGGCTCGTGTTCATGTCGGACACGCGCACCAATGCCGGCATGGACTCGATCTCCACTTTCAAGAAGATGCATGTCTGGGAAGACCCCGGTGAGCGCGTCATCGTGCTGATGTCGGCCGGCAATCTGGCGACGACGCAAGCCGTGATCAGCGTGCTCGACGAGCGCACCAAGGCGGTTGGCGAACGGCACGCGGCAGTGCTCGAAACGCCGTCCATGTACCAGACGGTGCGGCTGGTCGGCGAAACCGTCAAGGACGTCATCGCACATGCCTCGCCCGCCGGCGACAAGGCCGATTCCTACTTCAACGCCTCCTTTATCCTGGGCGGCCAGATAAAGGGCAGCGCACCGCGCCTGTTCATGATCTATCCCGAGGGCAATTTCATCGAATCGACGGATGACACGCCCTTTTTCCAGATCGGCGAAACCAAATACGGCAAGCCGATCATCATCCGCGCTTATGACCGGTCGATGAGTCTCGCGGAGACCGTGAAGCTGCTTCTGGTGTCGTTCGATTCCACGCTGAAGTCGAACCTGTCGGTCGGGCTCCCGCTGGATCTGCTCTTCCTGGAAAAGGACGCCTTCCAGGTAGGGTTGAAGAAGCGGATCGGCCATGACGACCCGTACTACCGCACGATCTCCGACGGCTGGTCGAGCGCCTTGAAGACGGCCTTTGCCAGTCTGCCGGATTTCCCGGGATAAGGACGTGCCGGATTTCTCCGGTGGTTGCAAAAGTTTAACAGTCGTTTTGAAAACCGGGCGAAGGGCGCCGGTGAAGCGATCATGTCGGGAGGACAGGATGAACAGTGATGATTTCCGGCAATGGTCGCGGCGGGTCGCTGAGTGGGGCGCCGACTACCGCGAAACGCTGCGCCAGCGCCCGGTGCGGCCTCGGATCGAGCCCGGCGACATATTCAGGAGCATAGAAGCGTCGCCGCCTGAAGACGCGGAGCCGATGGACAGGATCTTCGCCGATTTCGAGGAGAAGATCGTGCCGGGGATGACGCATTGGCAGCATCCCCGCTTCTTCGCCTATTTTCCGGCCAACGCAGCACCAGTTTCTGTGGTGGCTGAGTATCTGGTCTCTGCGATGGCCGCGCAGTGCATGCTGTGGCAGACCTCGCCGGCAGCGACGGAACTCGAAACGCGGACTGTCGATTGGATGCGCCAGGCGCTCGGCCTGCCGGAAGGTTTTTCCGGCGTCATCCAGGATTCTGCTTCCTCGGCGACGCTGGCGGCGGTGCTGACGATGCGCGAACGCGCGCTCGACTGGCAAGGCAACAAAAAGGGCCTGACGGGGCAGGCGCGGTTGCGCGTCTATTCGTCGGATCAGGTGCATACCTCGATCGACCGGGCGATCTGGGTAGCCGGCATCGGCGAGGACAATCTCGTGCGCATTCCGGTTGCCGGCCGCTTTCGCGCCATGGACATGGCGGCCCTCGAGGCGGCAATCGTCGCCGACAAGAAGGCAGGCCTGCTGCCGGCGGGTATCATCGCCTGCGTCGGCGGCACCAGCACTGGTGGCACTGACGATATCGCCGGCGTCGCCGCGATCGCCAAACGCCACGGGGTCTATCTTCACGTCGATGCCGCCTGGGCGGGATCGGCGATGATCTGCCCGGAATACCGGCATTTCTGGGCCGGTGTGGAGCAGGCGGATTCTATCGTCTTCAACCCGCACAAATGGCTTGGCGCGCAGTTCGACTGCTCGATCCAGTTCCTGCGCGACCCCGAAAGCCATGTCAGGACGCTCGCCATCAAGCCGGATTATCTGAAGACGCACGGTCATGACGGCATCATCAATTATTCCGAATGGTCGGTGCCGCTCGGCCGTCGCTTCCGCGCGCTGAAACTGTGGTTCCTGCTGCGCGCGCATGGACTGGAAGGCCTGCGCACGATGATCCGCAACCACGTCGCCTGGAGCGAAGGCCTGGCAGCGCGCCTGGCCGACGAGCCGGATTTCGAGATCGTCACCGAGCCAATGCTGTCGCTGTTTTCGTTCCGGCACAAGGCGAATGGAGCGGATGCCGACGAGCACAATCTCCGGCTGGTCAATGCGATCAATGATGACGGACGCATCTACCTGACACAGACCAGGGTGAACGGGCGCGTCGCCATCCGCTTCCAGGTCGGCCAGTTCGAGGCGACCGCGGCGGATGTCGATTCGGCTTTTGCCCCGATCACCGAAATCGCGCGCGGACTAACCTGAACCGGCTGAGTCGGAACTGCGACCAAGTTTGCCTTTGCTATCATGTGGTTTCCATTAGCCGGCTCACGCCTTTTCATTGCTTTCGTTTTCGTCTATGGTCAAGAAAAACGAAAGCAGAAGGTCTTCAGATGTATCTGTCGCCGCGCCATGCCGAAATCGTCCAAATGGCCAAGGATCATGGCCGCGTTCTGGTCGACGATCTGGCCACCCACTTCAACGTCACGCCGCAAACCATCCGCAAGGACCTCAACGATCTTTGCGACCAGCGGTTGCTGTCGCGCATCCATGGCGGCGCCCTGTTTCCTTCCGGCATCGAGAACATGGAGTACGAAGCCAGGCGCAAGATCGCCGCCGAGGAGAAGGAGGCGATCGGCAGCGCGGCCGCCAGGCTGATCCCGGACAACGCCTCGCTGTTCATCAACATCGGCACCACGACGGAGTCGGTCAGCAAGGCGCTGCTGGATCACAGCGGCCTCATGGTCATCACCAATAACATCAATGTTGCCAACAGGATGCGCATTTATCCTTCGATCGAGGTGGTGATCGCGGGCGGGGTGGTTCGCGGCTCGGATGGCGGCGTCGTCGGCGAGGCGGCGGTGGATTTCATCAGGCAGTTCAAAGTCGACTACGCCGTCATCGGCGCCTCGGCAATCGACCATGACGGCGCCTTGCTCGATTTCGATTTCCGCGAGGTCAAGGTCGCGCAAGCCATCATCGCCAATGCCAGGCACGTCATCCTGGTATCCGACCGGACCAAATTCGAGCGCACGGCGCCGGTTCGCATCGGCCATCTGTCGCAGGTCAACACCTTCATCACCGACCGCTGCGATATCCCATCGGTGCGCAAGATCTGCCAGGAGGCCGAGGTTCAACTGATCGAAACCTCGCTCGATTGAGGATGCTGTAGCGCTTTCACGGCCTTGTGATATTTCGTTTGACATTCGTTATGAGTTCGAAATAATCCCGCCACGGTTTCGCAAAAGAGCCAAATGGTGCATTGCGAAATTGTTGGAGGACTTGGTGGACGCATCTTCGATCCGTGACATTTTCGTCATAGGCGGCGGCATCAATGGCTGCGGCATTGCCCGTGATGCCGCCGGCCGCGGGTTTTCGGTATTTCTTGCCGAGATGGACGATCTCGCCAGCGGAACCTCCTCAGGCTCGACCAAGCTGATCCATGGTGGCCTGCGTTATCTCGAATTCTACGAATTCCGCCTAGTGCGTGAAGCGCTGATGGAACGCGAGGTGCTGTGGAAGAACGCGCCGCACATCATCTGGCCGATGCGCTTCGTGCTGCCCTATGCCAAGGGCCTGCGTCCGGCCTGGCTGATCAGGCTCGGCCTTTTCCTTTACGATCATATTGGCGGGCGCAAATTGCTGCCGGCGACCAGGACCCTGGACATGACCACAGACCCTGCCGGCAAGCCATTGAAACCATTGTTCAAGAAGGCCTTCGAATATTCCGATGGCTGGGTAAACGATGCGCGGCTGGTGACGCTGAACGCGCGTGACGCCGCCGACCGGGGCGCCACCATCCGCACCCGCACCAAGGTGGTCGGGGCGCGCCGCGAAGGCGGGCTGTGGACGATCAGGATCGAAAATCTGCGGACCGGCGAGACCGAAGAGGTCAAGGCGCGGCTGCTGGTCAATGCCGCCGGCCCCTGGGTCGATCATGTGCTTTCCGGCGTCGTCGGCCTCAACGATGTGCACAATGTTCGCCTCGTGCAGGGCAGTCACATCGTCATCGCGAAGAAATTCGACGATCCGCGCGCCTATTTCTTCCAGAACAAGGATGGCCGCATCATCTTCGCCATTCCTTATGAGGACGAGTTCACGCTGATCGGCACCACCGACCAGGACTATCCCGGCGATCCGCACGACGTGAAGATCAGCGACACCGAGATCGACTATCTCTGCGCCGCGGCAAGCGAGTATTTCGCCCAACCCGTCAAGCGTTCGGATATCGTCTGGACCTATTCGGCCGTGCGTCCGCTCTATGACGATGGCGCTTCGAAGGCGCAGGAGGCCACCCGCGACTATGTGCTGAAGGCCGATGGCGGCGAGGGCACAGCCCCGATCGTCAACACGTTCGGCGGCAAGATCACCACCTATCGCCGGCTGTCGGAATCGATGCTGGAGAAGATCGAAGGCTTTCTCGGCAGGCGCGGCAAGCCGTGGACGGCAAATGCGCCGCTGCCGGGCGGCGATTTCGCGGCGACCGGTTTTGATGCGCAAGTGGCGAGGCTGAAGAGCGCCTATCCCTTTCTCGACCAGCGTTTGGCGCGCCGGCTCACGCGGCTCTACGGCACGCGCGCGCAGTTGCTGCTTGGCCTTGCCAAATCGAATGCCGACCTCGGCCGCAATTTCGGCGCCGACCTTTACGAGGCCGAGGTCCGCTACCTCGTCGAGAACGAATGGGCCGTCACATCGCAAGATGTGCTGTGGCGCCGGACCAAGCGCGGCCTGCATTTCAGCCGCGAGCAGACGGCGGCGTTGGATGAATTCATGCGCGGCATAAGTCGCCGCCACGTCGCGGCCGCGGAATGAAGGGCTGCTGATGCACAAGGCCTGGGAGGAGGCATCATGCTGGAACTGAGGAACGTCACCAAGACGGTCGGCGCGGTGGAGCATATCCGCGACGTGTCGCTGACGCTCCAGCATGGCTCGCTGAACGTGCTGCTCGGGCCGACGCTGTCCGGCAAGACCAGCCTGATGCGGCTGATGGCCGGCCTCGACGCGCCGACTTCCGGCTCGGTCTGGTTCGACGGCAAGGACGTCACCGGACAGCCTGTTCAGAAGCGCAAGATTGCCATGGTCTACCAGCAGTTCATCAACTATCCCGCGATGAGCGTCTACGAAAACATCGCTTCGCCACTGCGGGTAGCGGGCGTCGAGAAGGCCAAGATCGACA
Organism: Mesorhizobium sp. BR1-1-13; assembly: GCF_020165515.1. Lineage (NCBI taxonomy): Bacteria > Pseudomonadati > Pseudomonadota > Alphaproteobacteria > Hyphomicrobiales > Phyllobacteriaceae > Mesorhizobium > Mesorhizobium sp. BR1-1-13. The sequence goes on along the minus strand of NZ_JAIUIH010000010.1, from coordinate 168,228 downwards.
GTCAGGTGCGTGAAGCCGCTGCCCTGCTCAAGCTGACGCCCTATTTGGACCGCACGCCGCTCAGCCTGTCCGGTGGCCAGCAGCAGCGCACCGCGCTGGCGCGCGCCATCGTCAAGAACGCAAGCCTGGTGCTGCTAGACGAGCCGCTCGCCAATCTCGACTACAAGCTGCGCGAGGAATTGCGCGCAGAACTGCCGAGGATATTCGCCGCCGCCGGCACCATCTTCGTCTATGCCACGACCGAACCGCACGAGGCGCTGCTGCTCGGTGGCAACACGGCGACGCTGTCGCAAGGCCGCATCACCCAGTTCGGCCCGACCATCGAGGTGTTCCGCAAACCGGTCGACCTGGTGACGGCAAGGACCTTCGCCGATCCGCCGCTCAACACGATCGTGCTGGCCAAGAACGGGCCCGATTTCCTGCTGGAGGGCGGCGTCAAGCTGCCGGTGCCGCCGGAACTTGTCGGCATTGCCGACGGCAATTACACGATCGGCTTCCAGCCGCACCATCTGTCGCTCGAGCGGCCGAATGCGAGTGCCGTGCCGGTGCGGGCAAAGGTCACCATCACCGAGATCACCGGCTCGGAAAGCTTCATCCATCTTGATTTTGCCGACGCGCGCTGGGTGATGCTGACCCATGGCATCCGCGATTTCGAGACCGACGACGTGGTCGAAGTGTTCATCGACCCGCGTCACATCCTGGTTTTCGACCAACATGGCGTCGCCGTGGCCGCGGCAAAGCTGGCGGCCTGAGGAGAAAACGATGGCGCGCATCGACGTCAACCATGTCAGGCACTCATATCTGCCGAACCCGCGCACCGATGCGGATTTCGCACTGCGGGAGGTGCACCACACTTTCGAGGACGGTGGCGCCTATGCGCTGCTAGGCCCATCCGGCTGCGGCAAGACCACGCTGCTCAACATCATTTCGGGCCTGCTCCACCCATCGCACGGCCAATTGCTGTTCAACGGCAGGGACGTCACCCGGTTGTCGACGCAGGAGCGCAACATCGCCCAGGTGTTCCAGTTCCCGGTCATCTACGACACGATGACCGTCTACGACAACCTGGCCTTCCCGCTGCGCAACCGCGGCGTTCCGGAGGCCGACGTCGACCGCAAGGTGCGCGAGACGCTCGACATGATCGACCTGGCAGACTGGGCCAGGAAGAAGGCGAGGGGCCTGACCGCCGACCAGAAGCAGAAGATCTCGCTCGGCCGCGGACTGGTGCGCTCGGATGTCAATGCGATCCTGTTCGACGAACCGCTGACCGTCATCGACCCGCACATGAAGTGGGTGCTGCGCTCGCAGTTGAAGCAGCTTCATCGCCGCTTCGGCTACACCATGGTCTATGTCACGCACGACCAGACAGAGGCGCTGACCTTCGCCGACCAGGTGGTGGTCATGTATGATGGCGGCATCGTGCAGATCGGCACGCCGGCCGAGCTGTTCGAGCGGCCGCGCCACACCTTCGTCGGCTACTTCATCGGCTCGCCCGGCATGAACGTCATGCCGGTAGCGATCGATGGCAAGACAGCGACGCTTGGCTCCCAGCGCATCCAATTGCCAGGCGCGCCGAAGGCCGGAAGCGGCGTCGTCGAACTCGGCATCCGTCCCGAATATGTCAGGCTCGGCCGCGATGGCATGGCCGTCCACGTCAGCAAGGTCGAGGATGTGGGCCGCCACAAGGTCGTGCGCGCCAGTCTGGAAGGCCGCGAGATCGCCGCCGTCATCGGCGAGGACGAAACCGTTCCCGCCGATCCAAAAGTGCGGTTCGATCCAGCCGGGATCAACATCTACGCCGATTCCTGGCGTGTCGAGATGGGGGCGTAAATGGAAAAGCCCTGGAACAACAAGGCCTGGTTCCTCGTGCTGCCGATGCTCGTGCTGGTGGCGTTCTCGGCCGTCATCCCCCTGATGACCGTCGTCAACTACTCGGTACAGGACACGTTCGGCAACAACGTCTTCTTCTGGGCGGGGACCGAATGGTTCGAGGAGTTGCTGCATTCCGATCGCTTCTGGGAAGCCATGGTGCGCAACCTGATCTTCTCCTTCATCATCCTGGCGATCCAAGTGCCGCTTGGCATTTTCATTGCCCTCAACATGCCCAAAAAGGGCTGGGGCGTGCCGGTCTGCCTGGTGCTGATGGCGCTGCCGCTCTTGATCCCGTGGAATGTCGTCGGCACCATCTGGCAGGTGTTCGGCCGCAACGATATCGGCCTGCTCGGCTATTACGTCAACGCGCTCGGCATCGACTTCAATTACGTGCAGGATCCGTTCGACGCCTGGGTTACCGTCATCATCATGGACGTCTGGCATTGGACCAGCCTCGTCGTGCTGCTCTGCTATGCCGGCCTGGTCTCGATCCCCGATGCCTTCTACCAGGCGGCCAAGATCGATGGCGCCTCGCGCTGGGCGGTGTTCCGCTACATCCAATTGCCGAAGATGCAGCGCGTGCTCCTGATTGCCGTGCTGCTGCGTTTCATGGACAGTTTCATGATCTACACGGAGCCCTTCGTCGTCACCGGCGGCGGTCCGGGCAATTCGACGACCTTCCTGTCGATCGACCTCGTCAAGACCGCGCTCGGACAGTTCGACCTCGGTCCGGCGGCGGCGATGTCGCTGGTCTACTTCCTGATCATCCTGTTGTTGTCGTGGGTGTTCTACACCGTGATGACCAACTACGATGCGGAGCGCTGATATGGCCGGCGCCAACGAACGCACCGAGCGCAACCTGGTGAACGGGACCGCCGCTTCGGAAAGACTCGCCAGTTCGCTGTCGCAAAGCGAACTGGACAGGCGCATGCGCCGCCGTGGCGAGGAATCGCGCTGGTGGTGGATCGTGCCGACGCTCTACATCATCGTCCTGCTGCTGCCGATCTACTGGCTCATCAATATGAGCTTCAAGACCAATGCGGAGATCGTCAATTCGCTGACGCTCTATCCGCATGCGCCGACGCTGCGCAACTACACCATCATCTTCACCGATGCGTCGTGGTATTCGGGCTACATCAATTCGATCACCTATGTGGTGATGAACATGGTGATCTCGGTCGCCGTGGCGCTGCCGGCGGCCTATGCCTTTTCGCGCTACCGGTTCCTCGGTGACAAGCATCTGTTTTTCTGGCTTTTGACCAACCGCATGGCACCGCCGGCGGTATTCGCGCTGCCGTTCTTCCAGCTTTATTCGGCATTTGGCCTCATCGACACGCATATCGCGGTGGCGCTGGCGCACTGCCTGTTCAACGTGCCGCTGGCGGTGTGGATCCTTGAGGGCTTCATGTCCGGGGTGCCGAAGGAGATCGACGAAACGGCCTACATAGACGGCTATTCGTTTCCGCGTTTTTTCGTGAAGATATTCATGCCGCTGATCGCCAGCGGCATCGGCGTAGCCTGCTTCTTCTGCTTCATGTTCTCATGGGTGGAACTGCTCATCGCCCGAACGCTGACCACCACCGATGCCAAGCCGATCGCCGCTACCATGACCCGCACTGTGTCGGCGTCGGGAATGGACTGGGGCCTGCTCGCTGCAGCCGGCGTGCTGACGCTGATCCCCGGGGCGCTCGTCATCTGGTTCGTCCGCAACTACATCGCCAAGGGCTTCGCCCTGGGGAGGGTGTGACCATGAACCTCGACTTCTCGTGGATGGCGTGGACCTGGCCGACGGCCGCCTTCTTCGCCGTCATAGCGCTGCTGCTGGTTGGCATGGGTGTCTGGGAATATGCCTCGCCGGGCGGCAATCCGCGCATCGGCGTGCTGCGTTTCAAGACGACGCGCGGCGACCGTCTCTTCGTTTCGCTGCTTGGCAGCGCCTTCATCCATCTCGCTTGGCTGGGTCTTGTCGGACCCAGTCTGTGGTGGGCTCTCGCTCTCTCCGTGGTCTACGCCATCGGCGTCTTCCGCTACGTATAGAGGGGGAACTGTTGGAGCGGCCGCCTTGCTGGCGACCGCTCCAGATCGCACTTGAAATCTTTTCAAAACGTGGAGGAAACACAATGCGACGGCAATTTTTAACATCGACCACCGCCCTTGTCCTGCTGCTCGGCGTGGGCAACGCCTACGCCGGCATGGACGAGGCAAAAGCTTTCCTGGACAAGGAGATAGGCGATCTGTCGACGCTTTCGCGCGCCGATCAGGAAAAGGAAATGCAGTGGTTCATCGATGCGGCCAAGCCGTTCGCCGGCATGGACATCAAGGTCGTGTCGGAAACCATCGCCACCCACCAGTATGAATCGCAGGTGCTGGCGCCGGCCTTCACCGCCATCACTGGCATCAAGGTCACGCATGACGTCATCCAGGAAGGTGACGTCGTCGAGAAGATCCAGACCCAGATGCAGACCGGCCAGAACCTTTATGACGGCTGGGTCAACGATTCCGACCTTATCGGCACGCACTGGCGCTACCAGCAGGTGCGCAACCTGACCGACTGGATGGAGGGCGACGGCAAGGACGTCACCAATCCGAATCTCGATCTGAAGGATTTCATCGGTACCTCCTTCACGACCGCGCCAGACAAGAAGCTCTATCAGCTTCCCGACCAGCAGTTCGCCAACCTCTACTGGTTCCGCTACGACTGGTTCAACGACGAGAAGAACAAGGCCGACTTCAAGGCCAAGTACGGCTACGATCTCGGCGTTCCCGTCAACTGGTCTGCCTATGAGGACATTGCCGAGTTCTTCACCGGCCGCGACGTCGACGGCAAGAAGGTCTACGGCCATATGGACTACGGCAAGAAGGACCCGTCGCTCGGCTGGCGCTTCACCGATGCCTGGCTGTCCATGGCCGGCAATGGCGACAAGGGCATTCCTAACGGTCTGCCGGTCGACGAATGGGGCATCAAGGTCGACCAGAACTCGCGTCCGGTCGGCTCTTGCGTGGCCCGTGGCGGCGATACCAACGGTCCAGCCGCCGTCTATTCCATCCAGAAGTATCTCGACTGGCTGAAGGCCTACGCACCGCAGGAAGCGCAGGGCATGACCTTCTCGGAGTCCGGCCCGGTTCCCGCGCAGGGCAACATCGCCCAGCAGATATTCTGGTACACGGCCTTCACCGCCGACATGGTCAAGCCCGGCCTACCCGTCATGAACGACGATGGCACGCCGAAATGGCGCATGGCTCCGTCGCCGCACGGCGTCTACTGGAAGGACGGCATGAAGCTCGGCTACCAGGATGTCGGTTCGTGGACGCTGATGAAGTCGACCCCGACCGACCGTGCCAAGGCCGCCTGGCTCTACGCCCAGTTCGTCACCTCGAAGACGGTGGACGTGAAGAAGAGCCATGTCGGCCTCACCTTCATCCGCGACTCCACCATTCACGACAAGAGCTTTACGGAGCGCGCGCCGAAGCTCGGCGGCCTGATCGAGTTCTATCGCTCGCCGGCCCGCGTGCAATGGTCGCCGACCGGCACCAACGTGCCGGACTATCCGAAGCTGGCACAGCTGTGGTGGCAGGCGATCGGCGATGCCTCGTCGGGCGCAAAGAGCGCCCAGGAGGCGATGGATTCGCTTTGCGCCGAGCAGGAGAAGGTCATGGGCCGCATCGAGAGGTCCGGCGTCCAGGGCGATATCGGGCCGAAGCTCGCCCAGGAACATGATCTCGCCTACTGGAACGCCGACGCGGTCAAGGCCGGCAATCTCGCTCCTCAGCTCAAGATCGAAAACGAGAAGGAGAAGCCGCAGACCATCAACTATGACGAACTGGTCAAGAGCTGGCAGAAGTAGGACTGTCCTATGCGGGCGCTCGCGCCCGTGTGAAATTCAGGGAGGCGGCACGTTGCCGTCTCCCTTCTTTGTATCATGACGGAGGAAGTGCGAATGAATGGCTTTGTCCTGGCAATCGACCAAGGCACGACATCGAGCCGGTCGATTTTGTTCGACCGCGACATGAAAGTCGTCGGCAGCAGCCAGCAAGAATTCACCCAGCACTATCCTGCTTCCGGCTGGGTCGAACATGATCCGGAAGATATCTGGGACAGCGTCGTGGCGACCGTGAAGGGCGCATTGAAGAATGCCGGGCGGGAGGCATCGGACATTGCCGCGCTCGGCATCACCAACCAGCGCGAGACCGTCGTCATCTGGGACAGGGCCACCGGCAAGCCGATCCACAACGCGATCGTCTGGCAGGACCGGCGCACCGCGCCGCTATGCCGGAAGCTGAAGAAGCAGGGATTGGAAAAGACCTTCACCAGGAAGACCGGCCTGCTGCTCGATCCGTATTTCTCCGGCACGAAGATAGCCTGGATGCTGGACAAGGTGAAAGGCGCCAGGAGACGCGCCGAGAAAGGCGAATTGCTGGCCGGCACCATCGACAGTTTCCTGATCTGGCGTCTGACCGGCGGCAAGGTGCATGCCACCGACGCCACAAACGCCTCCCGCACGCTGGTCTACAACATCGAGAAGAATGCCTGGGACGACGAGCTGCTGGCCATCCTGAACGTTCCGGCAAGGATGCTCCCCGAGGTGAAGGACTGCGCCGATGATTTTGGAATCACCCAGAAAAATCTCTTTGGTGCCGAGATTAGGATCCTCGGTGTTGCGGGCGACCAGCATGCAGCGACCATCGGCCAGGCCTGTTTCGAGCCCGGCATGATGAAATCGACCTACGGCACCGGCTGTTTCGCGCTGCTCAACACCGGCGCCGATCTGGTGCGCTCGAAGAACCGGCTGTTGACCACGATTGCCTATCGGCTGAACGGCAAGACCACCTATGCGCTGGAAGGATCGATCTTCATCGCCGGCGCCGCCGTACAGTGGTTGCGCGATGGCATCAAGGTGATCGGCAAGGCCGAACAGAGCGGCAAGCTGGCGGCCGAGGCCGATCCGACCCAGGATGTGTATCTGGTGCCGGCCTTTGTCGGGCTCGGCGCGCCCCACTGGGATGCCGAGGCGCGGGGTGCGATCTTCGGCCTGACCCGCAATTCGGGACCGCCGGAGTTTGCCCGCGCCGCGCTCGAATCCGTCGCCTACCAGACGCGCGATCTGCTCGATGCCATGCGCAAGGATTGGAAGGGTACGGCGGCCAAGACGGTGCTTCGGGTCGATGGCGGCATGGTGGCATCCGACTGGACCATGCAACGGCTGGCCGACATTCTCGACGCTCCGGTCGACCGTCCGACCATTCTGGAGACAACCGCGCTCGGTGCCGCCTGGCTCGCCGGCTCGAAGGCGGGCGTGTGGCCGAAGGCGCGGGAATTCGCCAAGACATGGGCGCTCGACCGGCGCTTCAGACCGGACATGGAACCAGCGGTACGCTCGGCCAAGCTGGCGGGGTGGCGCGATGCTGTTCGCAGGACGCTGAGTGTGCCATAGCAAGGAGCGCAGTGAAAGGCTCGGGCGAGGGGATAACGGGCGTGAAACATCCAGACTGGTATCCAGCGTGGCGCGACGAGGCATTCGACGAGCTGAAGGCCAAGAATACACGCCTGCGCGATTTCCGCCTCGGTAGCTGGTCCCGCTATGACTATGATTTGACGGCGGGCACGCTTCTTTTTTCGGAGGAAGGCGTCGTCAAGGTCGTCGCTGAAATCCAGGTTGCAGGCACCACGAGTGTCGGAGCCAATAATTGGCTCTGGGCCTGGGCAAATTCAAACTTGCCGGGGGAGGTCCTTGACGATGCGAAGCGGGTTCGATCCTTCGGGGAGGAGAACGGCATCGATGATCTGGCTCAGGCTTACGTGACCAATACCGACAACCTCGAGGCGCTCGGCTGGGGACTGGCCGGCGCCACGGTCAGGATTTGCAATGCACTGGGAGCCTACCGTTCCCCGAGCGTCCAAGGGGGTCTGTATTTGATCTTGAAGACCATCAAGTGGGCCAACTGATCACAAACTGTCTGTCGTCTTTCGACCAACCACAGAAAGCCCGCGCCATTTCCGGCACGGGCTTTGACTTTCTATCCTTTGACGAACACTGTCGCCCATCAGTAGGGTGAAATGCACTGCTGGCGCGGGCCGTTATACGGCTGGAACGTGTTGTCGGATGCGCGGTACGAACGGTAACGGTCATAGCACCACTGCACGTGCGAATTGCCTTCGTAGACGCGGTTCCGGTTGTTGGCGATCGCGCCGGTTATCAGCGCGCCAGTGGCGAAAGCAGCAAGCGGGAACCAGAAATCGCCGTGACGGCGATAGCCCGGCCGGTATTCACGGTAGCCGCGATGGCCGTTCCAGTAGGCTCCGCGGTTGTCGCGGTAGAAGTTGCGGTTGCCGCGAAACTCGCCGCGGAAGTTACGGCGCCGCTCCCACGGCCTGTACTGAACGGTTTGGACATCGGACGAGACAGATGCAGGCTGCGGCACATAGGCCGGTGAGGCTTCGACCGGCATGGCGGCCGCGACTGCGAACGAAGCTGACAGTGTGGTCGCCAGCAAACCCGACAGGACTTTGTTCATGATCTTCTCCTTGAAAGGTTGACGTCCCTTGTGGCGGAGGAACGGGTACGCTCGCGAATTGTTCCTGGAAAAGGCAAGTTGCTGATTTGTAATGTTTCTCCGGTTTGGGATCGATGGAGGCCACAGGGTCTTTCGCCTGCCTGGCGAAGGTTCGGCATGTCTTTGCCGAAACGGCCAGCCGGGAGAGCGGGCACGGCGGGTACGCATGGCTTGGTGGCCCGTTTTTTCCGGTTGACCGGTCGAGGCACTCTCCCTATGTTCCGCGCAATTTCGAGGGCGCCGTTTCCAGCCCACGGGAGCGCGTAGCTCAGCCGGTAGAGCAACTGACTTTTAATCAGTAGGTCATGGGTTCGAATCCCATCGCGCTCACCACTCAGTCCCGCGACAAATGCACATTCAGGACAGCGGCCTTTTTGGCGATCAGTCCTTCCAGGTCCGCGTCCGATCGGCTGGTGCCGGTGCGTTCGCGCAGCAGTGAGATCATCGCCCTCATCGATGGCGGGGCGGTTTTTTGCTGAACCAGGATCGCGTCCACCGCACCGGCAACGTCGGGGCCTTCCGCTGGTGCTCTCATGGCCGGGTCCTTTCTGTCCAGCTCCGCCTCGCTACCGCCGACCGACCCTCTGACGCCGCGGTCGAAGACGACGGCCAATCCGTTCTTGACAGCGAGGGCGGCGACCATGTCGTCGAGTTCGTGATCCGAAAAGGAGGGATCGGAAGGCGTGGGTTTCAGGATTCTGTGAATGACCCTGGCGGCCTGGTCCGTCGAAACATAGCCGAAGCGCTGTTTTTTTCTGGCTTCGACATATTGTTCGATGATCATGTCCAGCCGCCGGGCCGCAATGTCCTTCGGTTGCTGCATCGGAACCTCCTCGGGGTGGTCGTCGCGCACGGAACCAGCACCTAAAGAAATAGGGCCGCCCGGGAGAACATCAAACACGAGAGTGACGCATCTGCCGATGGCGGAGGAACGATCGCGCCGCTGATGCATTTTTGCCTGTGACCAGCTTATTGAGGGAACGCAGGCCAATGAAGATCGCCCATATCGCGCCGCTGTATGAATCCGTGCCGCCAAGGCTCTATGGAGGCACCGAACGCATCATCTCCTATCTCACCGAAGCTCTGGTCGGGCTCGGCCACGATGTAACGTTGTTTGCCAGCGGCGATACCAGGACCTCCGCCCGGCTGGTCGCGTGCCGGGAACGGGCGCTGCGCCTCGATCCGCGGCCGTTGAAGTCGGAGATCGCGGCGCATTTGTCGATGCTTGAGGAAGTCAGGAGACAGGCCGACGATTTCGACATTCTTCACTTCCATCTCAGCCACTTCATGCATTTCCCGTTTTTCCGCCATATGCCGGAGCGAACGGTGACGACGCCGCATGGCAGGCTGGACTATGTGGATATGGCGCAGGCCTATGAGCGGTTCCCGCGTTTTCCGATGATTTCCATTTCACGCAGCCAGAGGACGAGGCTCACGTCCGCCAACTGGTTGGCGACCATCCATCATGGGCTGCCGCTCGATCTCTATAGGCCGGATTTTGAAGCCGGCTCCGACGGCACATATCTGGCGTTCCTTGGCAGGATGTCGCGCGACAAGCGGCCGGACCGGGCGATCGAGATTGCCAGGCGCACGGGCCTGAGGCTCAAGCTCGCGGCCAAGGTGGGCGAGGGCGACCGGGCCTATTTCGAGGAGGTCGTCCAGCCGCTGATCGATGGCGATCGCGTCGAATATGTCGGCGAGATCAGCGAGGACCAGAAGAGCAGGTTTCTCGGCAACGCCGCTGCCTTGCTGTTTCCCATCGACTGGCCCGAGCCTTTTGGTCTGGCGGTAATCGAGGCGATGGCCTGCGGAACCCCTGTCATGGCTTGGAGCTGCGGCGCCATGCCCGAGATCATCGATCACGGTGTGACCGGCTTCGTCGTCGAAACCATCGAGGATGCCGTCGCTACCATGCCGGCCCTGCTCCAGCTCGACAGGCGCCGGATAAGGGCCGTTTTCGAAGGACGGTTCTCAGCCGACCGTATGGCGCGCGACTATGTCGCGACCTATTCACAGGCAATCGACACTCAACAAATCCGGGCTTCCTAGTACAGTGCCCCGTTCAGAAACAAGCACGGGACAGTCTTCTTGACCATCACCCAACTTGACGAGCGCAAGCTCGATCCCGCAATAGCCCTGGCCTCCCTGGACGAAACCGCGCCGAGGGAACCGCACCGGCTCTTCGCACTCAAGCATGGCGACTGCTTCGCCGTCGCCGATTCCTATGGCGACATACGCGGTGTGGGCGACGGCTTCTTCCGCGACGACACGCGCGTGCTTTCCGAATTCCGCCTGGCGGTCGGCGGGCGTTCGACATCGCTGCTGGGCGCATCGCTGAGCCAGGACAATGTCCTGTTCACCTCCAACCTGACCAATCTGCCTATAGAGAGCGCCGGCGGCCGTCCCATCCCGCAAGGAGCGATCCACATCGAGCGTGTCAGGCTGCTGTGGGAGGACCGGCTGTATGAGCGCCTGACCCTTTCCAACTACAGCCAGGAACATTCGACCGTCCTGCTTTCGCTGCGCTTCGCCGCCGATTTCCGCGACATGTTCGAAGTTCGTGGCTCGACGCGCGCCAAACGAGGCACCGCCCATACGGCCGAGATGGACCAGAACTCGGTTCTGCTTCGGTATGAAGGCCTGGACAAGGTAGTGCGTACGTCGACGATATCGTTTTCGCAGAAACCCGACGAGTTGACCTCCGACCGGGCGGATTTCTACATTGCCGTCACCAAGCGTAGCCGCAAGACGCTGTATGTGGAGGTCGGCAGCGAGATAGCGGATGTGCCCGACCGCGACCGGTTTCGCGCCGCAGCGGCCCGCGCGCGTTTCGGCATGCGCGCCAAGCGCCGCCATGGTGCGACGCTGCACAGTTCGGGCAGGGTGTTCAACGACTGGATGGAGCGCGCCCGTGCCGACGTGGCGCTGCTCACCACCGAACTCGCGACCGGCCCCTATCCCTATGCCGGCATTCCGTGGTTCTCGACGGCCTTCGGCAGGGACGGCGTGATCTCGGCATTGCAGATGCTCTGGCTCAATCCCGGCCTGGCGCGCGGCGTGCTTGCCTTTCTTGCGCAGCATCAGGCGACCGAAACCTCGCCTTTCAGCGACTCTCAGCCCGGCAAGATCATGCATGAAACGCGCAAGGGCGAAATGACGGCACTGAGCGAGTTGCCGTTCGGCCGCTACTATGGCGGCGTCGACACCACCCCGCTCTATGTTCATCTCGCCTGCGCTTACGCGGACCGCACCGGCGACATGACCTTTATCGACGGCCTGTGGCAATCGCTATGTGCGGCCGCCGAATGGATCGAAGCGGCAAGCGGCCCGACCGGATTCGTCACCTACCGGCGTGCGGCGGAATCGGGCCTCGCCAACCAGGGATGGAAGGACAGTTTCGATTCCGTCTTTCATGCGGATGGTCGCATCCCGACGGGGCCGATCGCACTGGTCGAGGTGCAGGGCTATGTTTTCGCAGCGTTCCAGGGCCTGGCAAAACTGGCCCACCGGCGCGGCGAAACCGAAAGAGCCGAGGGTTGGGAAAGAAAGGCCGAAGAGATCCGCCAGCGGGTTGAGAGCCATTTCTGGATCGAAGAGCTGGGCTATTACGCGCTGGCGCTCGACGGCGACGGCCAGCCTTGCGAGGTGCGCACATCCAATGCCGGGCATCTGCTCTATGTCGGCCTTCCGAATCCGGATCGGGCGCGGATCGTCGCCGATCAGCTGCTGTCGGCTTCTTTCCACACCGGCTGGGGACTGAGAACGCTGGCCGACGACGCGATATTCTTCAATCCCATGTCGTATCACAACGGCTCCATCTGGCCGCACGACACCGCGATATGCGCGGCCGGTCTGGGGCGATACGGCATCCGCGAAGACGTGGTGCGGCTGATGAGCGGAACGTTCGAATCCGCCGTCCATTTCAACATGCGCCTTCCCGAACTCTTCTGCGGCTTCACCCGCGCACCGGGCGAGGCGCCGATCGCGTATCCGGTCGCTTGCCTGCCGCAGGCCTGGTCGGCAGGTTCCGCCTTCATGCTGATGCAGGCCTGTCTAGGCCTCCATATCGACGGCTGGGCCGGCGAAATCCATGTCACAAGGCCACGCCTGCCAATCGGCATCGACAGCCTGGTGATCCGCCATCTCGCGGTGGCGGGCACGGCAGTCGACCTGACGTTCCAGCGGGTAGGGGATCGTGTGGGCGCCTTCCTGGCCGACCGCCATGAAGGATTGGCGCCTTTGATTGTGCGGAGCTGAAAACCGGAACCATACCCGGCCACGTGCGTTGCACAATCACCCCGCGAGAGGCGCGATTCAGGCCGGAGCAATTCACATCAATGGCAGACAACGGTTTCGACTTCCTCCACTCCGCCTCCGCTCTATGGTTCGTCATTCTTGCCAGCCTCTGCGTTTCCCTAGTTGCCTTGGTGATTTCCGCGCTGCGATCCCACCGGACCCCGCTAGGGCCGGCCAATGTCGAGCCTCCACAGGCTCGCGTCGTATTGCGGGAGTTCGAAAAGAATGGCCATTCCGCCGACGCGGCGCTCGTCAACTGGTCGCCCTCTACACTGCGCGAAATCCTGGCGAAGGAACTGCCGGATGCGCAAGTGATCGTCGTCTCCAACCGCGAGCCCTACATTCACAATCTCAGGGATGACAATGTCGACCTGGTTGTGCCGGCGAGTGGACTTGTCTCGGCGCTGGAGCCGATCACCCGTGCCTGCGCGGGAACCTGGATAGCCTATGGCGGCGGCTCGGCGGATCATCTCGTCGTCGACCAGAACGACCGCATAGAGGTTCCACCGGAGAACCCGTCCTATACGTTGCGACGTGTCTGGCTGACCGACGAGGAACAGCAAGGCTATTATCTGGGTTTTGCCAATGAGGGTCTCTGGCCCCTGTGCCACATAGCCTTTACCCGGCCCGTCTTCCGCACGTCCGACTGGGAAACATACGAAGCCGTCAATCGCAAATTCGCCGATACCGTGGTTGCCGAAGCCCGCAACGAGCGCCCGATCGTGCTTGTCCAGGACTATCATTTCGCGCTGCTGCCGCGAATGATCCGGGAACGCCTGCCCGATGCGATCGTCATCACCTTCTGGCACATTCCGTGGCCAAATTCGGAAGTCTTCAGCATCTGCCCCTGGCGGGAAAAGATACTGGACGGCCTGCTGGGGAGCTCGATCATCGGCTTTCATACGCAATTCCACTGCAACAACTTCATCGAGAGCGTCGACCGCTTCCTGGAAAGCAGGATCGAGCGCGAGGATTCGGCCATCTCCTATGGCGGCCAGACCAGCCTGGTCCACGCCTATCCGATCTCGATAGAGTGGCCGCCGGCTCAACTCGGGAAATTGCCTGCCATCGCGCAGTGCCGCGCGCGAATTCGCGAAAAATTCGGGCTGGCGGACAATGTCAGCCTCTGTGTCGGTGTCGAGCGCCTCGATTACACCAAGGGCATTCTCGACCGGTTCCACGCCTTGGACGAACTGTTCAAGCAGCATCCGGAGTGGATCGGCGAGGTGGCGTTCCTGCAGATCGCGGCGCCAAGCCGCGGAACCCTGCCGGCCTACCAGCAACTGTACGAGGAATGCCTGCGCTGCGCGGCGGAGCTGAACGAGCGTTATGGCCGGGACGGCTACACGCCGGTCTTGATGGTGGCTGAACACCATTCCCAGGAGCAGGTCTACGAAATCTACCGAGCCGCCGACGTCTGCATGGTGACCAGCCTCCACGACGGAATGAACCTGGTCGCCAAGGAATTTGTCGCCGCGCGCGACGACGAACAGGGCGTGTTGATGCTCAGCATGTTTGCCGGCGCTTCCAAGGAGCTTCTCGAGGCGCTGATCGTCAATCCTTACGACGCGACGATGATGGCCGAGGCGTTGCTGCAGGCATTGACCATGGTGCCCGCCGAGCAGCGCCAGCGCATGCAGCGCATGCGCGAGATCGTCCGCGACAACAATGTCTATCGCTGGGCGGGCAGCATGCTTCTAGATGCCGCCCGCTTGCGCAAGCGAATCGCGATCGATCCCGCCGGGCCGGGCTCCGTTGCCGCGGCTAATGTGATATCGTTGCTTGATCGAAAACGGGTCGCGGCGCTGTGATGTCGGGATCGGCAAATCTGTCCGTGCCGACCGTCCCGCAAGGCCGATGGGCACTCTTCCTGGACATTGACGGTACGCTTCTCGAACATGCCGCGCATCCGGATGCAGTGGTCGTCGGCGATGCGTTGCGAAGCATGCTGACAAGGCTGGACGAGCGTCTGGCTGGCGCTCTGGCTTTCATTACAGGAAGATCCGTTTCCGCCGTCGACCGGCTCTTCCAGCCGTTGCGCCTGCCGGCCGCGGGTCTATACGGCCTGGAGCACCGGCTTGTCCGTGACGGGCCTGTCCAGGCGGCCGACGAGCCCGCCGACATTGCCGCGCTTGCCGAGGAAATCGAGGCGGAACTGGACAATGTGGATGTCTATATCGAGCGCAAGGGCCCGATCCTGGCCATCCATACGCGTGCGGCGCCGCAGTTGCTGCAACGGGCGACGCAACTGGTCGAACAGGCCCTGGAGCGGCTTCCGCTGGGATATCGGGTTCTTGCCGGCAATGCGGGGGTGGAACTGATGCCGCTCGAAGCGGCCAAGGGAGCGGCAATCAGGCGTTTCTGCGAGTTGCCGGCTTTCCGGGGGCGGGTTCCCGTATTCCTCGGAGACGACACGTCGGACGAGAACGGCTTCGAAGCCGTCAATGAAATGGATGGCATTTCGGTCCGCATCAAACCGCAAGGGAAAACCGTTGCGCGCCACGCGCTGGCCGATGTCGGCGAGACCCTTAACTGGCTCGAATCCCTATGCCACGACCAATCCGGCACGGGCCGGTTTGAGGAGGTGGTCCAGCCCTCTGCCCGGCAGAGCTGAGGCCGCGCAGGGGCATCTTGCATGTTGAAGAACGGGTTCAGGGAGTTGATCAATGGTCCAGTTCACCAGCCTCATTCACGAGATCATGCCCGCGTGGCTCCGACGGCGTTCGCGCCGGCGCATGCAGGACACCGAGACAACTTTCGATCCGTCGCGTCCTGAAGACGCCGACGCGGTCTGGCGAAAGGCCGTCGAGAGGGACCTGTTCGGCGCAAACACGCCCGACTACACCGAGAGCGAACAGAAGAAGCGCGATCACCACTGACGGAGGCTGTCAGCCTTCCGCGAAGACCAGCGAGACATTGCCGCCGGCATGCCGTTCGAGCCGGCCGGCGAGGTCGAGCTCCAAGAGCACCATGAATACCTGGGCCGGATGCAGGCCGGTGTGGCGGATGATCTCGTCGATCGCCACGGGAGACGGGCCGAGCGCTTCTGTCACCCTGGCGCGGTCGTCTTCGCTGGGTGGCGGCCTGGCCGAGAAATCGGGGGGATCTTCAAAGGGCGGCAGTTCGGGGGCCCGCAAACCGGTCAGCGGCGCGATTGCCCTGTGAATGTCGGCGGCTTCGGTGACTAAGGTAGCACCGTCCTTGAGCAGGCCATTGGTGCCGGCGGCGCGTGGATCAAGCGGCGAGCCGGGTACGGCGAACACCAGCCGGCCCATTTCGCCTGCAAGCCTGGCGCTGATCAAGGACCCGGAACGCTGCGCCGCCTCGACCACCACCAGACCGACCGCCGCACCCGCGACAAGGCGGTTGCGGCGCGGAAAATCCTGGGCACGCGGCTGCCAGCCGAACGGCATCTCCGAAATGATGGCGCCGCCGCGCTCGACGATCTCGTCGCACAGGCCGGCATTCTCAGGCGGGTAGGGCAGATCGAGGCCTCCAGCCAGCACGCCGATCGTGCCGGTCGAGAGGCTGCCCTGATGCGCTGAAGTGTCGATGCCGCGCGCGAGGCCGGAGATGATGGCGTAACCGTCGCGGCCAAGGTCGCTCGCCAGCATGCGCGCCATCTTGATGCCGGCGAGCGAGGCGTTGCGGGCGCCGACGATAGCCACCGCAGGCAGCCGGAACACTGCGCCTTCGCCTTTCACCGCCAGCAGCGGCGGAGGATGGTCCATGTTTTTCAACAGGGCGGGATAGTCTGGCTCGCCGATACCGACAAAGCGGGCGCCTGCCCGCCTTGCGGCCTCCAGTTCCGCTTCGGCCTCGGCGATCGAGGGAATGCGGGCGATCCTGCTGGCGCCGCCCGAAATCATCAGTTCCGGCAGCATTTCCAGCGCGACCTCGGCCGAACCGAACCGGTTGATCAGGTCGCGAAAGGAGGCGGGACCTACATTCTGGGTGCGGATCAGTCGAAGCCAGCTCAACCGCTGCCGGTCGCTGAGGCGCGGTCCGGCGACCGGCTTGCTCACTCCTTCGCCCCGATTTTGCCCTCGGTGCCGGCAAGCAGGCGTGAAATATTGGCCCGGTGCTTGATGAAGACGATCAGGCTCATCACCACGAACAATGCGGCAATCTGCGGTGTGCTCAGGAAATAGAGGGCGATCGGCACGGCGACCGCGGCCGTCAGCGCTGCAAGGGAGGAGTAGCGGAACAGGAACGCCATGGCCAGCCAGACGACGGCGAAGATCAGCGCCACCTGCCAGGCAAGGCCGATCAGCACGCCGAGATAGGTGGCGACGCCCTTGCCTCCCTTGAATCCGAGCCAGATGGGGAAGAGATGGCCGAGGAAGGCGCCAAGGCCGGCCCAAGCGCCGAGTTCGGGCGCGAAATGGCCCGCGATCAGCACGGCGATCGTGCCCTTCAGCG
This sequence comes from Mesorhizobium sp. BR1-1-13, assembly GCF_020165515.1. Lineage (NCBI taxonomy): Bacteria > Pseudomonadati > Pseudomonadota > Alphaproteobacteria > Hyphomicrobiales > Phyllobacteriaceae > Mesorhizobium > Mesorhizobium sp. BR1-1-13. The sequence continues at coordinate 151,086 of NZ_JAIUIH010000010.1, read as the reverse complement.
CGTCGAGCAGCAGTGTGGCCGCGGCAAGGCCCTTGTTGCCGGTGCGTAGCACATTTGTGGCGCCGATATTGCCGGAGCCGATCTGGCGCACGTCGCCAAGCCCTGCCGCACGGGTCAGCAGAAGCCCGAACGGAATCGAGCCCAAGAAATAGCCGAGCACCAGCGCCGGGATCAGGTTGTAAGTCATTGTTCCCCCCGCATTTCCCCCTGACGGGCTGGATTCGGCGCGATGCGCGGCCGCCAGCTCAGACCGAGAATACTTTGCGGCCCGCCACCAGCGTTTGCAAGACCTTGCCCTGCAGGCGCGCGCCTTCGAAACAGGTGTTTTTCGAGCGCGAGCGAATGCCGCTTTCGCTGACGATCCAGGGTTCATCCAGATCGACAAGCGCAAGGTCCGCGAGAGCGCCTGGCTTGAGCGTGCCGCCAGGCAGGCCGAACAGCCGTGCCGGCGCCGTGGACAAGGTCTCGATCAGCCGCGGCAGCGACACGTCGCCATTGTGGTAGAGCCGCAAGGCGGCGCCCAGCAACGTTTCAAGCCCAATGGCGCCGGCGGCCGCGTCGGCGAAGGGCAGGCGCTTGGTGTCGACGTCCTGCGGATCGTGCGAGGAAACGATGATGTCGATCGTGCCGTCCCTGATCGCTTCGATCATCGCCAGGCGGTCTTCCTCGGCGCGCAGCGGCGGGGTCAACCGGAAGAAGGTGCGATATTCGCCGACGTCGTTTTCATTGAGTGACAGATTGTGGATCGACACGCCCGATGTGACGGTCGCGCCGTCGGTCTTCGCGCGCGCCACCGATGCCGCCGCCATCGCCGTCGATATCTTTGCCGCGTGGTAGGCGCCGCGCGTCAGGCGCGCCAGGGCAAGGTCGCGCTCCAGCGGGATGGTTTCGGCCTCACGCGGAATGCCGGAAAGTCCCAGCCAGCTGGCGTAGAGTCCCTCGTTCATCACGCCCGACGACGCGAGGTCGGCATCCTGGGTTTCGTGCACGATGGTTGCGCCGAAATCGCGGGCATAGGTCAGCGCCCGGCGCATCACCAGCGCGCTGGATATGGTGTGGCGGCCGTCGGTGAAGGCGACGGCGCCGGCTTCTTGCAGCAGGCCGAATTCGGTCATCTCGCGGCCATCGAGGCCCTTGGTGATGGCGGCGGCCGGGAAAATATTCACGATTGCCGTGTCCTTGGCGGTGCGCAGCACGAATTCGACCAAGGCCACATTGTCGATGACCGGATCGGTATCGGGCATCATGACGATCGAGGTGACGCCGCCGGCAGCCGCGGCGACACTTGCCGACGCGATCGTTTCGCGATGCTCGCCGCCCGGTTCGCCGATGAAGACGCGGCCGTCGATCAGGCCTGGAATCACCGCCTTGCCGGCGCAGTCGACGACGGTGGCGCCCTCGGGCGCGCCCTGGTTCAGCGCAGCCTTGCCCGCGGCGGCTATCTTCTTCCCGTCGACGATGACCGTCCCGGTCTCGTCTACGCCGCGCGAGGGGTCGATGATGCGGGCGCGCTCGAAGACCGTGATGCTCATGCGCCGCGGCCCTCGTGGTTGCGGCGCGGATCGAGCAGGGCTTCCATCACCGCCATGCGCACGGCGACACCCATCTCGACCTGTTCCTGGATGACGCTCTGCGGGCCGTCGGCGATTTCCGAAGCGATCTCGACGCCACGGTTCATCGGGCCCGGATGCATCACCAGCGCATCGTCTTTCGCGGCCTTCAGCTTCTCGGCGTCGAGGCCGAAATAGCGGAAATATTCGCGCACCGAAGGCACGAAGGCCCCTTCCATCCGCTCGCGCTGCAGGCGCAGCATCATCACCACGTCGGCATCTTTCAGGCCCTCGGCCATTGAGCCGGTGACGATCACGCCCATCCTGTCGATTCCCGAGGGAAGCAATGTCGAGGGCGCGACGACGCGCACCTGCGCGCCGAGCGCGTTGAGCAGCATGATGTTGGAGCGGGCGACACGCGAATGCAGGATGTCGCCGCAGATCGCCACGATCAGTTTCGACAGGGGACCCTTGGCGCGGCGGATGGTCAGCGCGTCGAGCAGTGCCTGCGTCGGGTGCTCATGCGCGCCGTCCCCGGCATTGACCACGGAGCAGCCGACCTTCTGGGCCAGAAGGGCGGCCGCACCCGCCGACTGGTGGCGGATGATCAATATGTCGGGCCGCATGGCGTTCAGCGTCATGGCCGTGTCGATGAGCGTCTCGCCCTTCTTCACCGAGGAACTCGCCACCGACATGTTCATGACGTCGGCGCCGAGACGCTTTCCGGCCAGCTCGAACGACGACTGCGTCCGCGTGGAAGCCTCGTAGAACAGGTTGATCTGGGTGCGGCCGCGCAGCGTCGAGGTTTTCTTCTCGGATTGCCGCGAGATCGCGACAGCCCGGTTCGCCCTGTCGAGCAGAAGCTCGATGTCGGCGGGGGAAAGGTCGCGGATGCCCAGAAGATGGCGGTGAGGATAGAGTGGCAGGGACGAAGCGTCGGTCATCTCAAGGGGCTGCTATAGGGTGGACGTTCCATGGCTGCAAGCGCCAGCTTTGGATTGCGGCTGTTCTCCCCGGTATTTTCGTCGTGCGCCTTGGGCTATATCTAGCCGATGGCTCCGGATTCGTAGCCGCCTGGCAGTAAGGATGAAGCGTGACCGACGACGTGACGAACCAGCCGCCGCCGCTGACAGGCGGCAACGCCTGGCGGGGCGATCCGTTGCTGATCCAGCTTGCCGAGCGCTTTTCCGATCCGGTGCGCAAGGATCTCGACGGGCTCGGCCGCTTCGTGCTGACGCAGGAGGCCCAGGAACTGGCCCGCCTCGCCAATGTCGAAACGCCGAGGCTCAGGACGCATGATCGCCAGGGCCGGCGCATCGATCTGGTCGAGTTTCACCCCGCCTATCACGCCTTGATGCGCCGTTCCGTCGCCAACGGGCTGCACTCCTCGGTCTGGGAGAACGGCGATGCCGAGATCGGCCGCCGCCATCAGGTGCGCGCGGCCCGGTTCTACCTGACGGCCGAACTCGAGACCGGACATCTGTGTCCCATCACCATGACCAGTGCTTCGCTGGCAGCGCTGATGGCGAGCCCGAAACTGTTCCGCGAGTGGGCGCCGCGCGTGACGACGCGCAAATATGACCAGAGCCAAAAGCCGCCGGTCGAGAAGACCGGGCTTACGCTTGGCATGGGCATGACCGAGAAACAGGGCGGCACGGATGTGCGCGCCAATGTGACGAAGGCCGAGCGCGTCGGCAGCGGCTTCTATCGCCTGACCGGCCACAAATGGTTCATGTCGGCGCCGATGTCGGATGCATTCCTGGTGCTGGCGCAGGCGCCCGAGGGATTGTCTTGCTTCCTCGTGCCGCGCGTCCTTGGCGACGGCTCGGGCAACGGCTTCCGTTTCCAGCGCCTGAAGGACAAGCTCGGCAACCGGTCGAATGCGTCTTCCGAGGTGGAGTTCGTCAACGCCATCGGCGAGATGGTCGGCGAGCCGGGCGCCGGCGTGAAGACGATCATGGACATGGTGACCTTGACCCGGCTCGACTGCGCCGTGGCGTCTTCGGCGATCATGCGGGCGGGTCTGGCCGAAGCCGTTCATCACGCCCGCCATCGCCAGGTGTTCGGCACCAACCTGATCGAGCAGCCGCTGATGCAGCGCGTGCTGGCCGACCTGGCGCTCGACGTCGCCGCTGCCACGGCCCTGTCGTTCCGGCTGGCACGTTCCTTCGACGAGGCGGCGAGCGATCGCGGCGAGGCGGCCTTTGCCCGCGCCATGACGCCGGTCGTCAAATATTGGGTCTGCAAGATCGCGCCGCCGCTGCTCTACGAGGCGATGGAATGCCTCGGCGGCAACGGCTATGTCGAGGAGGCGCCGCTCGCCCGCTATTGTCGCGAAGCCCCGGTCAATGCGATTTGGGAAGGGTCGGGCAATGTCATGGCACTGGATGTGCTGCGTGTGCTTGGCCGCGCGCCGGGCCTGTTCGAGGAGGTGCTTGCCGGCATCGATCGCGACCTGGGCGCGGGCGGACGCGGCACCATCGGTGTGCTGAAGGCGGCGATGCAGGTGGCCGCGACCGACGAAGGCTCGGCCCGCCTGCTGACGGAGCAACTGGCGCTGTCCGCGGCGGCGGCGGAATTGCGCCGGTTGGGGGCAGGGCGGATCGCCGATGCCTTCGTCGAGACGCGGCTGGCGGGCCAGTGGCGCAACACCTACGGCATGCTCGATTCGCGCCATGATGCGCGCATGATCATCGACACGCTTTATCCGCCAACAACCTGAGCAGCAGCCATGGACCACGCCTTGGTCATTCCCCTGCGCCGTTAACCTTAACAAATGGTTTCCGTTGCGAGGGCTGGCGGCAAAGCCCACTGTCGTTCCTGTCGAAGCAGGAATCACGATGCGACAGGTATTGACCTCTTTTCTCGCCTTGCACTGGACGATCGTTTTCGCCCTGCTGGCGATCATCTGCATCGATGGAAACCGCGGGGTGGCCGGGGCGCTTGGCGTGCTGGGCGTGACAATCGAGAGCGCCCGCTTCGTCGATCTCGAAAATGTCGTCGTGGTTGCGCCTCTGGCCACGGCCCTGCTTGTCGTGGCGGTGCTGTTCTTCTGGACCTTTGTCGAGGCGCTGATCAACAATGCCAGCAATCCGGGCGCCGACAGCGTTGCACGCGTCGCCTTCATCTGCGCTTCCGGCGTGCTGTCGCTCATCCTGGTCGGTGGCGCGGCGCAAGGCATCAACGGGCTGTTCCTGGTCGTCGCCGTGCAATTGGCCGCACTTCTGGCCTCCTATGTCGCCATGCTTGCCGAGCGCCGCACGCTGGCCGCATCGGATGAGGTCGAAATCCACGCCACGGCGCACAGCATGGCCAGGGCCGCAGCCCACAATTCCCTGCTTTCGCTGATATCCGGCCGGCCCGAGCCGACCCGGAAGGGAGGCCGCTGATGCGTTACATTTTCGCATTGTGGGCGGCTCCGATGGCGCTTTTCTGGGGCTGGTTCTACCTGTCGCTCAACGACATGAATTTCGGCTACGTCATGCTGAGCCGGCAGTTGCATGATTTCGTCTTCCAACTCTACGGCCAGATGCTCGGCATCGACCCGGCAATCATTCCCGGTATGGTTGGAAGAGCCTGTATATTCGACGGCCTGCTGCTGCTGGCGATCTGGGCGTTTCGCCGCCGCCGTGAAATCATCGGCTGGATCAGGAGGCGGGCGGCGGTTCCGGTGCAGTACGAGCGGCTGCACCGAGCGAGCGAAGCCGGTCCAAAACTCCCTGCAGAATAAAGGCGGCGGCGGCCGAATCGATCTTGCCGGCGCGCTTGGCGCGCGAAAAATCCATCTCGATCAGCGTCCGTTCGGCGGCTACCGTCGACAGCCTCTCGTCCCATAGCAGGAAGGGAAGGTCGCTCAAGGCGGCCATGTTGCGTACGAAGGCGCGCGATTTCTGCGCGCGGGGGCCCTCCGAGCCGTCCATGTTGACCGGCAGCCCAATCACCACCGCGCCGGCATTCTCCTTTTGCAGCAGATCCAGCAGCACGGCCGCGTCGAGCGAGAATTTTCGTCGCATGATGACAGGACGCGGATGCGCGAAGGAAAAGCCACGGTCCGAAACGGCGACGCCGATTGTCTTGTCGCCGAGATCGAGCCCGGCAAGCGTCCTGCCGCCGGCCAGCCGTGCCGGCAATTCCTCGATGGTAATGATAGCCAACGGTTTTCCTTTGACCCGACAGCGCCGTCGCGGCGTTTTGAACACGCGAGGACGCCGTAACACTTTGCTCTTGAGCTGACGCCGTTCTATCCTCCGACGGAGCAAAAATCGAGGAACTCGCTGATGAAACTGACTTGGTACGGACAATCCGCCTTCAAGATCGAGGTGGCGGGCGCAAGCATCCTGATGGACCCGTTCCTGAGCGGCAATCCGCTATGGAAGAAAAGCTGGGAAGGCCCGGCCGAAGGTGTCACCCATGTGCTTTTGACGCATGGTCACGGAGACCATGTCGGCGATGCGCTGGAGATCCTCAAGAAGACGGGAGCGATGCTGGTCGCCAATCCCGAGATCTGCGACTATCTCGGCGGCCAGGGCGTCGACCAGAACAATATCAACCAAGGCAACACCGGTGGCACGGTGGACTGCGGCCCGTTCACGACGACTTTTGTCCAGGCATTGCATTCCTCGTCCTATGGGGACGGCATCTATATGGGCAATCCCTGCGGGCTGGTCCTGCATTTCCAGGACGACAAGACGCTCTATCACATGGGCGATACCGACATCTTCTCGGACATGGCGCTGGTCAACGAGCTGCATGAGCCTAAGATCGGCCTCGTGCCGGTCGGCGACCGCTTTACCATGGGAGGCGCTGTCGCGGCTCTCGCCTGCCGCCGCTATTTCAAGTTCGACGTCGCCGTGCCATGCCACTATGCGACTTTCGGCCTGCTCGACCAGACGCCCGACAAATTCGTCGCCGGAATGGAAGGTTCGGGCGTGAATGTTGTCGTGCCTGGGATCGGCGAGGCGGTCACGCTATAAATTGAAACGGAATTAAACCATGGGTTTGAGGAACTCTCTTTGCGTTTCGATGCTGTTTGCAGCGTCGCCGGCGTTTGCCGCGGACGATTTCATCGAAGGGGTCTACCTCAAGTCCGAGGAGCTCTGCGCACAGGCCAGGAAAGACACCCTGCAGACGCTGATCGATGCCGGCAACATCGTGCTGTCGGCCCATGGCCTCCAGGGGGTCGAATACAATTGCGAGTTCTTGCAGATCAGTAAGGCGACACGCTCGCCGAGCTGGGCGGTGACGGCCATTTGCCAGGAGCCGGGCTACGTCTTTCCCGACGTGCTCTCGGTGACGCAGATGAGCCCGACGCAGATCGATCTCGTCTCCGTCCGGCCCATCGAAGACGAAAGCGAGGCGAGCGGCAACAGCGGCAGCTACTATCTGTGCGAGGGCATGGCGCCGCCGTGAGGCCATTTGCCCGATTGTGGGCATGCACATGTTGCGCGCCGCGCGCGGCGCCGCTATAGGCCGGGGCTGGTTTTCCCGAGGCACAAACATGTCCGTTGACGTCAAGACAGTGAAGCGCGTCGCGCGTCTCGCCCGCATCGCGGTGAGCGAGGAAGATGCCGAACGCATGACCGGCGAGCTGAACGCCATACTGGGCTTCGTTGAACAACTGAACGAGGTCGATGTTTCCGGGGTCGAGCCGATGACTTCGGTAACTCCGATGGAGATGAAGAAGCGCCAGGACGTCGTCACCGACGGCAACAAGGCTGCCGACATTGTCGCCAACGCGCCTGCCACGGAAGAGAACTTCTTCCTCGTGCCGAAGGTCGTGGAGTAGCAGGCCGATGGCCATCGAAATCGCCATCGAGACGCCGCTGCAGGACGATGTGCGCGGCTTGGTCGCGGAGCTCAACGAGACGCTGCTCGAACTGACGCCGCCGGAACACTGCTATCATCTGACCGTCGAGCAGATGGCCGGCCGGGACACCACGGTCTTCGTCGCCCGGGACGACGGTCTTGCAATCGGTTGCGGGGCGCTGAAGCGCCATGACGGTGCCGTAGGTGAGGTCAAGCGCATGTACACGCGGCCTACCCATCGCGGCCAGAAAATCGGCGCCAGGATCGTGGAGCGTGTCGAAGCGCTGGCGCGCGAGGAAGGATTGAAGCGTCTGGTGCTGGAGACGGGCGATCGCCATCCTGCCGCCTGGGCCGTCTACGAACGTTCCGGCTTCTCGCGCTGCGGTCCGGTGCTGGATTATCCCGATTCCGAGTGGTCGGTGTTTTACGAAAAGAGCCTTGCCTGATGAGCGACCTGACCCGACTGACGATTTCGCAGGCCCGCGCCAAGCTGCGCGCCAAGGAAATCACCGCGACCGAGATTGCCGACGCCTATCTCGCTGCGATCGAGCGCGCCAATCCGGCGCTCAACGCGTATGTCGTGGTGACGGGCGACAAGGCGCGCGACATGGCCAAGGCCTCCGACGCCAGGCTGGCCAAAGGCGAGGGCGGTGCGCTGGAAGGCATTCCGCTCGGCATCAAGGACCTATTCGGCACCGAGGGCGTGCACACCCAGGCCTGCAGCCATGTGCTCGACGGCTTCAAGCCGCATTACGAATCGACCGTGACCTCCAACCTGTGGGCCGACGGAGCGGTCATGCTGGGCAAGCTCAACATGGACGAGTTCGCCATGGGCTCGTCCAACGAGACGTCCTATTACGGGCCGGTGGTCAACCCGTGGCGGCGTTCGCGCGTCGATACGATGGTGATGCCGACCACGCATCAGGGCGATGGCGGCTTCGTTTCGGCCGGCGGCACCAGGACTGCGCGCACCCTGGACAATGCGCAGCTGGTGCCGGGTGGCTCGTCGGGCGGCTCGGCCTCCGCCGTCTCGGCTTTCCTGTGCGCGGGCGCCACGGCCACCGACACTGGCGGCTCGATCCGCCAGCCGGCCGCGTTCACCGGCACGGTCGGCATCAAGCCGACCTATGGCCGCTGTTCACGCTGGGGTATCGTCGCCTTCGCCTCGTCGCTCGACCAGGCCGGGCCGATCGCCCGCGACGTGCGCGATGCCGCGATCCTGCTCAAATCGATGGCCTCCGTCGATCCGAAGGACACGACCTCTGTCGACCGGCCTGTGCCGGATTATGAGGCGGCGATCGGCAAGCCGATCAAGGGCATGAAGGTCGGCATTCCCCGGGAATACCGCGTCGACGGCATGCCGGAGGAGATCGAGGCCCTTTGGCAGAAGGGCATTGCCTGGCTCAGGGATGCCGGCGCCGAGATCGTCGACATCTCCTTGCCGCACACCAAATACGCGCTACCGGCCTATTACATCGTGGCGCCCGCCGAAGCCTCCTCCAACCTTGCGCGCTATGACGGCGTCCGCTACGGCCTTCGCGTCCCGGGCAAGGACATCGTCGAGATGTATGAGAAGACCCGCGCCGCCGGCTTTGGCCGCGAGGTCAAGCGCCGGATCATGATCGGCACCTATGTGCTGTCGGCGGGCTATTACGACGCCTACTATCTGCAGGCGCAGAAGGTGCGCAATCTGATCAAGCGGGACTTCGAGAACGTCTTTGCCGCTGGCGTTGATGTCATCCTGACACCGGCGACGCCATCTGCCGCCTTCGGCATCGCGGACGAGGACATGGCTTCCGATCCGGTGAAGATGTACCTGAACGACATCTTCACCGTCACCGTGAACATGGCGGGCCTGCCGGGCATTGCGGTGCCCGCCGGCCTCGACCCCAAGGGGCTTCCGCTTGGCCTGCAGCTGATCGGCAGGCCGTTCGAGGAAGAGACGCTGTTCCAGACCGCTGCCGTCATCGAGCAGGCGGCCGGAACGTTCCAGCCGGAGAAGTGGTGGTAGGATCGTTTCTCATCTGAGGGGTGAGGGATGTTCTTTTATCTTTCGAAAATCTTCTGGTTCTTTATCCAGCCGCTCAACCTGACGATCTTCCTGCTGCTGGCGGGGCTGGTCGCGGCATTTTTCGGCCGCCGGCGGCTGGCCGCCACCGGCGGCGTGCTGGCGTTTTTGGTTCTGGCGCTTTCGGCCTGGACCTCGCTCGGCGCCTTGATGCTCAATCCGCTCGAGGAGCGTTTTGCGCGCCCGCCATTGCCGGAAAGGGTCGATGGCATCGTCGTGCTCGGTGGCGGCTTCGAAGGCGGCATCAATCTGGTTCGCGGCGGCTACGAGCTCAACAGCGGCGGCGACCGGATGGTCGAGACGGCCGTGCTGGCGCGGCGCTTTCCCGATGCCAAGGTGGTCGTCTCCGGCGGCAATGGTGAATTGTTCCTCGATGCCGAGGGCGATGCCACAACCGCACCGCGCCTGCTTGGCGCGCTGGGCGTGGCACCGGAGCGCCTGATCCTCGAGAAAAAATCCCGCAACACCTATGAGAACGCCGTCTTCACCAAGGCCTTGATAACGCCGAAGCTGGGCGAGACCTGGCTGCTGGTGACCTCGGCCTACCATATGCCGCGCGCCAAGGCGCTGTTCGACAAGGCCGGTTTCGCGACAGTTCCCTGGCCGGTCGACTATCGGACGTCGGGACGCGAAGGCATCGGCCTGTTCCGCGACAATCCAGCCGATTCGCTGCAGGCCACGACCACAGCGATCCGCGAATGGATCGGGCTGGTCGCCTATTGGCTGTCCGGCCGCATCGATCAGCCTTTTCCCGCACCCGGCGGCTGACCGATCACGGCGCGGCGCGCCGCCGAGAAGAACTGGCGCCGCACCAGAACGGCCAGGAGCAGAAGCGTCGACAGCACGAACACCAGCGGATCGACGAACCAGCCGAGATAGCCGATCGAAAAGAACACGCCGCGCAGGCCGGAGTTGAAATGCTTGCCTGCCAGCATGTTCATCTGCGCCGCCCTCCACACCGCCGTTTCGGTGACCGGGTTGCGCGAGGCTTCGCCATGCGGGATCGGCACGGCACCGATCAGGATCGAGCAATAGTTGAACAGACGGTAGGCCCAGCCGAACTTGAAGAACGAAAACGCCAGGATCAGCACCAGCCCCAGCACCTTGATCTGAAAAGCCGAGCGCGACGGGGCGCCGCCCAGAGGCAGGGTGCTCAACACCTCGAGGACGCGGTCGGAGGCACCGAGCAAGGCAAAGCAGCCGCCAAGCGCGATCAGGGAGCTGGAGGCGAAGAAGGCGGTGCCTTGCTGCAAGCCGCCCATGATGGCTGTGTCGACGATGCGTATCTCACGTTCCGCCATCGTGCGCATCCAGGCTTGCCGCTGCGCATTCATCGCCGTTGTCAGGGACATGCGGCTGACCAGCACACCGTCCGAGGCGAGCGTATGCAAAACCCACGCAATGAGGAAGAACGCCAACGCCACGAGATCGGCTGTCGAAAGATCGAGGGAATCGCCCATTGGCGGAACCTATCACATTCAGTGCGATTGCTTCGACCGTCCGCGGCAGCGACGGATATGTCGCTGCCGGAGCAAACAAGGTCGGCAGGCGCTGCGCCGCGCCGTTCAAAACAGCGGAAACATCGCAGGAGTTCCTATATGTAGTCCCAGAGCGGCTTCGGGAGATTGTGGCGCGTGTTCCTTTCGGTTTTCGACCTGTTCAAGATCGGCATCGGACCATCGAGTTCGCACACGATGGGACCGATGACGGCCGCCCGCCGTTTCCTCGACGAGATCGCCGGAGACGACTGGCCGCGTCCGGCCGGCGCCAAGGTCGCCCGCATCGGCGCCAGCCTGCACGGCTCGCTCGCCTATACGGGCATCGGCCATGGCAGTGACCGTGCCGTCGTTCTCGGCCTTGCCGGCCAGACGCCGCAGACGGTCGACCCTGACCAGGCGGACGGCATTGTCGCTCGCATCACCGCCGACAAGCTGGTTTTACCGCCCGGCCACCCCTCCTACCGTTTCGATCCGGCCAGCGATCTGGTGCTCGATCGCAAGACGCCGCTCCCGGGCCACGCCAACGGCATGGCGTTTTATGCCTATGACGCCGGCGACCGCCTGCTGCTCAAGCGCATCTACTATTCGATCGGCGGCGGCTTCGTGGTTTCGGAGGAAGAGCTGCAGCGGATGAAAGCCAAGGGTTCGGTGACGACCGAAGGCAAGAAAGTCCCTTATCCCTTCAAGAACGCCCTCGAGATGCTGAAGATGGCTGGCAAGAGCGGCCTTTCCATTGCCGAGATGAAGCGGGTCAACGAGGAAACACAAATGTCGCGCGAGGAGCTCGACGCCGGCCTCGACGCCATCTGGGGTGCCATGAAAAGTTGCATCGACCGCGGCTTGTCGCAGGACGGCATCATGCCGGGTGGGCTGAAGGTGCGCCGCCGGGCCAGGCAACTGCACGACAAGCTGCAGGAGCAGTGGCAGCAGAACCGGCCCAATCCGCTGCTCGCCAATGACTGGCTGTCGATCTATGCCATGGCCGTCAACGAGGAGAATGCGGCCGGCGGGCGCGTCGTCACCGCGCCGACCAACGGCGCGGCCGGCACGTTGCCGGCGGTGCTGCGCTACTGGCTGCATTTCCATCCCGAGGCCGACCAGCCCAGCATTCGCGATTTCCTGCTCACGGCAGCCGCCGTCGGCGGCATCATCAAGTCCAATGCGTCCATCTCCGGCGCCGAAGTCGGCTGCCAGGGCGAGGTCGGCTCCGCTTCGGCCATGGCGGCGGCCGGCCTGTGCGCCGTCATGGGCGGCACGCCCGAACAGGTCGAGAACGCCGCCGAGATCGCGCTGGAGCACCATCTGGGCATGACCTGCGATCCGGTCGGCGGGCTGGTGCAGGTGCCCTGCATCGAGCGCAACGCGCTGGGCGCTGTCAAGGCGGTGACGGCCGCCTCGCTTGCCATCAAGGGCGACGGCACCCATTTCGTGCCGCTGGATGCGGCGATCGAGACGATGCGCCAGACTGGCCTCGACATGAACGAGAAGTACAAGGAGACCAGCCTCGGCGGGCTGGCGGTCAATGTGGTGGAGTGTTGAGCCCGCTGGCACTGTGGAGAACTTGCTCGGGCCGTTGACGCATCCGTGCGACGGATTAAATCTTCGCGCATGGCTCTCAACCTCCTAAAGCTCTGCGTCGGCTGCGACAGCGTCGAGGATCTCGAAGAATGGATCGCGTTCCGCCTCGACGAGCGGCGCCGTGCCGGCGAACCGACCGAGCATTGGCACACCACCCGCATGGTGCCGACGCGTGGCGATGAGATTATCGACGGCGGCTCGCTCTACTGGGTGATCAAGGGCAGCGTCCAATGCCGCCAGTTGGTCACCGAGATCCGGCCGTTCACCGATGACGAGGGCATCGGCCGCTGCCATCTGATGCTGGATCCGCAAGTGGTGCGCACCGACTGGCAGCCGCGCCGCGCCTTTCAGGGCTGGCGCTATCTAAAGCCGTCAGATGCACCTGCCGATCTCGGCAAGGGCAAGCCGGGGCATGTCGAAATGCCGCCGAAACTCCGGCGCGAACTCGCCGATCTGGGCCTGCTTTGAATCACCATCGGCTTGTTCCGAGCAGCCCATTGGCTTGCTTCCGGGCAATCTGGCGGCAGGGTCGGCCCGCATAGGCGGACTGCGGTTGCTGGCCCTCAATGTTGCTGTCCGTTGGACTTGCAAGCGTCGCGACAACGCCACATCTTGAAAATCATGAGCGATAGGAACCATCCGGTTTCGATATCTGACGCATCCACGCCGACCACATCGCGCTGCGGTGTGGTGGGATGCGGACCATGCGTCGCGCAAGGTCATGATTGCGGCGCAGGAACTGCGCCCGGTGGCGGCTTGCGCATGTTCAGGAATAGTCTGGAAATACGGCTGGTCGCCGGCCATTTGCGGGGCAGTCGAACATGATGGGCGCGATCATCGTTGTCGTCGCATTGCTGCTGGTGCTGATGGGCCTGGCAACGGCTTTCGTGCGGGCCGACCCGAGCCGGCTTGCAGGCGACATGAGGAAGGTTGGGCCGGTTTTGCTGGCATTGGTCGGCGGCGCCGTTCTGCTGGTCGGGCGTGGCGGTCTCGGCGGCATCATCCTGCTCGCCGCGATCGCCTGGTACGGCTCGATGCGGCTGAACCGGCGAGCCGCGATGCCGGCGCGGAGACGCTCGACCGTCCGCACAGCGGCGCTGGAAATGGACCTCGATCACGATACAGGCGGCCTTGAAGGCCTTGTCCTGGCAGGCCGCCACGAAGGCAAGATGCTTGGTGCGATGGGCAAAGCCGAATTGCTGCAGCTGTTTCGCGAACTCTCCGGCGACCCGGAAAGCCGGCAACTGCTAGAGACGTATCTTGACGGCAGATTTCCCATCTGGCGCAAAAACGCTGAGGCGCACGGTGGCGAAGGGCTGGGTATTGCGCCAGGTCCGGGCGCCATGACTAAGGAGGAGGCCTACAAGGTCCTTGGTCTTGAAGCGGGGGCCGCCGCGGCGGATGTCCGCAAGGCGCACCGCCGCCTGATGCAACGCCTGCACCCCGATATCGGCGGCACGTCTTTCCTGGCGGCGCGGATCAACGAAGCCAAGGACGTCTTGCTCTCCAATCACGATTAGTCTCCTTCGACGCAGAAATTTTCCGGGAGATATCTTCGACGCCGCCCCTACTGCTGGACGGCGTAGCACTCGATTTTCTTCTTCTTGAGGGCAGTGCAGGCCTTCCAGGCCGCGGTCTTGGAACCGAAGCCGCCGAAGCGGGCGCGGTAGTAGGTGACGCCGTCCTTGTCGAAGGCGACGGTGAAGCCGGAGGCATCTGCCAGTACCTTGGGCGCCTGCTTGGTGGTCTTGTCGAGGAAGGCCTGGGCTTCGGACTGTTTCGGCGACGAGGCGACCTGAATGGCCCAACCCGACGGTACCGACGCGGTGTTGACCGGGTCGACGGCCGGCGTCGGCTCGGCATAAGCGGACACCACCTGTGCCGTGGCGACCTTGGGGGCAGAGACGATAACCGTCTTCACTTTCTTTGCCGGAACAACCAGTTTGGGTTCTGCGGCTGCGGTATCGTCGGCGTCATCGCTGTCGCCCTGGGCAACCGTCGCGTCGTCGGCAACGGCTTCGGCCGCGTCATCGGCGCTTGCCACCGCCACCGGCTTCTCGTCCGGAGTCGGTGCGTCGTGCTTGGGCAACAGCACCTTGGCCAATGCCGTCACCGGGTTGCCGCTATCGGTCTTGGCGACCAGATCGCCGCCGCCCCGGGTCGATGCCCGCGGCAGATAGGTGTTGATCAAGGCCGCCATCTGATTGTCGCGACTGCTGCCCGAGGTGCCGCCCATGACCACGCCGACAATGCGACGGTTGCCGTCGGAAACCGATGAAACCAGGTTGAAGCCCGAAGCGCGGGTGTAACCGGTCTTGATGCCGTCGACGCCCTTGATGCGTCCAAGCAGGCGGTTGTGGCCATTGATGCGCTGGCGGCCGTAGAGGAAGGAGCGCTGCGAGAAATAGCCGTAATATTGCGGGAAATGTTCGCGCAGCGCGATGCCGAGCGTTGCCATGTCGCGCGCAGTGGTGAACTGGCCGGGATCGGGCAAGCCGTTGGCGTTGCGGAACACGGTACCGGTCATACCTAGCTGCCGCGCCTTGGCAGTCATCATGCGGGCGAAGTTGGTCTCGTTGCCGCCGAGCATTTCGCCGAGCGCGGTGGCCGAATCATTGGCCGATTTGGTCACCATCGACAGGATGGCGGTCTCGACCGCCACCGACCCGCCCGGCTTCACGCCAAGCTTCGTCGGCGGCTCTGCCGCGGCATGAGCCGAGAAGACGACCGGCGAGTTCCGGCTGATCTTGCCCTTGGCAAGAGCCTCGAAAGTCAAATAAAGCGTCATCATCTTGGTGAGCGAGGCGGGATAACGCCGGGCGTTGGCATCCGAGGAGTAGAGCACCTTGCCGGTCTTGGCGTCGACCACGATGGCCGCGGACTTCGCGGCGAGCGACGAGGCCGCACCTGCAACGACGATGGTCATCGCCACGGCGATGATCATGACCGTTTTGAAAGGGGACGCGGATTTGGAAACGATGCCCGACAACGCCTGACGCACTGATAGTTCCTTTGAATTTCTTGTTGCGCTGGAGGCGGCAAAGGGATCCTGCCTCACTTCTGGGCAAGCTATCGGGGCAGCGTTACCAATCCGTTTATGGTAACCGCCGCGTTCACCATTTTCTGGTGGTTTGAGCCTCTGTTTATTCGAATTTTAGCGATTGCCCACACTGGCTAGGACGGAAGCAGGCGATTTCTTGACTTTTGTGCGCCGCACAATATATTCGGGTGCATTGCACAAGGCGCTCGGGGCAGGGCGCATCAACCGTCCAGGGAGAATTGAAATGACGCAGACCTATGAGGACTTCAGCAAATACGGCAAAGAGTTCGCCGACACCGGATTGAAGAGCTTTGCCTCCTTGTCGAAGGGCGCGCAGGCAATTGCAGCCGAGGCCGGCGAATACACCAAGAAGAGCTTCGAGGCCGGCAGCGCCGCTTTCGAGAAGATTGTCTCGGCCAAGTCGCTCGACAAGGCGATCGAGGTCCAGTCCGACTATGCCAAGCAGTCCTATGAGGCGTTCGTCGCCGAGGCCACCAAGATCGGCGACCTCTATGCCGAACTCGCCAAGGAAGCCTATAAGCCGTTCGAATCGATCGTTGCCAAGGCGAAATAATTCGTCCGGCAGTACCGAGATTTGGCCCATTGGGCCCAGACAGAGCCCGGCCGCGCAAGCGCGGCCGGGTTTTTTCGTGTCAATTTCCGATCAGGGGCCTGGCTCGCCTTCACGATTGCGAAAATCGGCCAAGTTGGGCACCTAGCCATATTGTCAGCTAACCAGAAGGGCTTAAAATCATCCATCGAACACCTACATGTCGAACTCGCATGAGGATTCGAAAGAGGCAGGATTACGTGACGATCGGTTTTACTGCCACCAGGGCACGGATGCAGAACGGCAGCGGCGACGGCAATGAGGCCGGCCGCGGCACGGCGGTCATCACGCGCACAAAGACCAAGACCAAGAAACCCAGCCTCTATCGGGTCCTCATCCTGAACGACGACTACACACCGATGGAGTTCGTGGTTCACGTGCTGGAGCGTTTTTTCCAGAAGGACCGCGAAGCCGCCACACGCATCATGCTTCATGTTCACAATCATGGAGTGGGCGAGTGCGGGGTCTATACATTCGAGGTGGCCGAGACCAAAGTGTCCCAGGTCATGGATTTCGCCCGACAGAATCAGCATCCGCTGCAATGCGTGATGGAGAAGAAGTGAGGTAACATGCCGGCTTTCTCCCAAGGCCTGGAAAAGGCGCTTCACCAAGCGCTGACGCTCGCCAACGAGCGGCACCATGAATATGCAACCCTTGAACATCTGCTGCTCGCCCTGATCGACGACACTGAGGCGGCCGCCGTCATGCGCGCCTGCAATGTCGATCTCGACGAGTTGAAGCACACTGTTCTCACCTATATCGACACCGAGCTCGACAATCTGGTTACCGGCTATGACGAGGATTCCAAGCCGACCGCCGGCTTCCAGCGCGTCATCCAACGCGCGGTGATCCATGTGCAGTCGTCCGGCCGCGAAGAGGTCTCGGGCGCCAACGTGCTCGTCGCCATCTTCGCCGAACGCGAGAGCCATGCCGCCTATTTCCTGCAGGAACAGCAGATGACCCGTTACGACGCGGTCAACTACATCTCGCACGGCATCGCCAAGCGTCCGGGCGCGTCGGAGACGCGTTCGCCGCGCGGCGCCGATGACGAGCAGGGCGGCGCGAACGGCGCCGAGCCGCAAGAGGAAGGCGGCAAGAAGAAGCAGCAGCAGGACGCGCTGACCGCTTATTGCGTCAATCTCAACAACAAAGCCAAGGCCGGCAAGATCGATCCGCTGATCGGGCGCGAGTCCGAGATCAACCGCACCATCCAGGTGCTGTGCCGCCGCTCCAAGAACAATCCGCTCTATGTCGGCGATCCCGGCGTCGGCAAGACGGCGATCGCCGAGGGCCTCGCCAAGCGCATCGTAGAAGGCGATGTTCCGGAAGTCTTGCACAACGCCACCATCTTCGCGCTCGACATGGGCACGCTTTTGGCCGGCACTCGCTATCGCGGCGATTTCGAGGAGCGGCTGAAGCAGGTCGTCAAGGAACTCGAGGATTATCCGGGCGCTGTGCTGTTCATCGACGAGATCCACACCGTCATTGGCGCCGGCGCGACGTCGGGCGGCGCCATGGATGCGTCGAACCTGTTGAAGCCTGCACTGTCTTCGGGTGCGATCCGCTGCATCGGTTCGACCACCTACAAGGAGTTCCGCCAGTTCTTCGAGAAGGACCGCGCGCTCGTACGTCGCTTCCAGAAGATCGACGTCAACGAGCCGACCATCGAGGACGCCATCGAGATCATGAAGGGCCTGAAGCCCTATTTCGAGGAATTCCACAAGGTCCGCTACACGACGGAAGCCATCAAGGCTTCGGTTGAGCTGTCGGCGCGCTACATCAACGACCGCAAGCTGCCGGACAAGGCGATCGACGTGATCGACGAGACCGGCGCCTCGCAGATGCTGGTGCCGGAGGCCAAGCGCAAGAAGACCATCGGCATCAAGGAGATCGAAGCGACGATCGCCACCATGGCGCGCATCCCGCCGAAGACGGTTTCGGCCGACGATGAGAAGGTGCTGCAGGGGCTCGACATCGAGCTGAAGCGCGTCGTCTACGGCCAGGACACCGCCATCACCGCGCTGACCTCGGCGATCAAGCTGGCCCGTGCCGGCCTGCGCGAACCGGAGAAGCCGATCGGCTCCTACCTGTTCTCGGGTCCGACCGGCGTCGGCAAGACCGAAGTCGCCAAGCAATTGGCCGCTTCGCTCGGGGTCGAGCTGATCCGTTTCGACATGTCGGAATACATGGAACGCCACACGGTCTCTCGGTTGATCGGCGCGCCTCCCGGCTATGTGGGCTTCGATCAGGGCGGTCTTTTGACCGATGGCGTCGACCAGCATCCGCATTGCGTGCTGCTGCTGGACGAGGTCGAGAAGGCACATCCGGACCTGTTCAACATCCTGTTGCAGGTGATGGACCATGGCAAGCTGACCGACCACAACGGCAAGCAGATCGACTTCCGCAATGTGATCCTGATCATGACCACCAATGCGGGCGCGTCGGATGCGCAGCGCGCGGCGATCGGTTTCGGTTCGACCAAGCGCGAAGGCGACGATGTCGAGGCGATCAACCGGCTGTTCACGCCGGAATTCCGCAACCGTCTCGATGCGATCATCCCGTTCGGCTCGCTGCCGGTGCCGGTCATCCATCAGGTGGTGCAGAAGTTCGTCATGCAGCTGGAGGCTCAGCTCTCCGAGCGTGGCGTCACCTTCGACCTGTCGCCGGATGCGATCGCCTGGCTCGCCGACAAGGGCTATGACGAGCGCATGGGTGCACGTCCGCTCGGCCGCGTCATCCAGGAGCACATCAAGAAGCCGCTGGCAGACGAAGTGCTGTTCGGCAAGCTCAAGAAGGGCGGCACGGTGCGCGTCAGCGTCGAGAAGAAGGAAACCGGCGAGACCGGCTTGAAGCTCGAATCGCTTGCCGACGAGGCACCGGTGAAGCCCAAGAAGGAAGAACCGGAAGACGGCCCCAAGCAGCGCAAGGCAGTGGCCAAGAAGCCGACGGCCAAGAAGGCCGTCGCGCAGAAGCCCGAGCCCAAGGGCAAGGACGGCGGCAAGCGCAGCCTGGTGCCGCAACTGCCGCGCAAGAGCTGATAGTCACTCCCTCGAAAAAGCCCCGGAAACGGGGCTTTTTTGTTGGCACAAACGGGGTGGCTATGGCCGGCCAGATCATCATCCTCAACGGCGCGCCGCGATCGGGAAAGTCGAGCATCGTGCGGGCAATTCAGGAAAGCTTCGAGGGCCCATGGATGAACCTGGGCGTCGACAGCTATGAACAGGTCACGCCGCCGCGCTGTCGCCCGGGGATAGGTTTGCGGCCCGGCGGCGAGCGCCCGGATCTTGAAGGTCTCGTGCCTAGGTTCTATGCCGCGCTTTACGAATCGATCGCGGCCCATAGCCGAATGGGGTTGAATGTCGTGGCCGATCTCGGCCATCACGACAGCTATTCGCAACCCCTTGATTGCCTTGTCGATTGCGCCCGGCGCCTCGCAGGCCTGCCGGTTCTGTTCGTGGGTGTCCGCTGCCCGATCGAAATCATCATGCAGAGGCGCGCCGACAGTCCGGCGGGGAGGGGATATGTGGCGGGATCGCCTGACGACCCGGTACCGTTGGCGGTGCGTCTGTGGCAGGAGGAGGTACACCGGCCTGGCGTGTACGATCTGGAAGTCGACACATCGCTTCTGACGCCAGCACAATGTGCGGATGCGATCCGCGGGCGGCTCCGGCAAAATGTAGAGTCTCCGACGGCGTTTGAGAGGCTTTCGGCGTTCTCCGCAGACAAGCTGTCCTGATCGCGCGCTCAGCGGCGATGAGAATGAATCTCAGCCGCCCGGCCCGATCCTCATCTGCGGCGGGCATAATCTGATTGATGTGCTCGACGGAATGGCGATCCCGCTGATGTCCTGGCGACGGGTTCATGCTTTTCGATGCGCAACTGGGCAATCTCCCCAGACGACCGCAGTTGCTGGGAGCCGCTTGAGCCAGGCGTCAGGATAGCGGCATCGCCGCCTTTATCCGGCCGGCATTCTCGGCCAGCACCTCGGGTTTCTCCATCTGGCCCGTATGCGGCTTCAGCGCGATGCCTTCGAAGCGCGGAATGACGTGGACGTGAAGGTGATAGACGGTCTGCCCGGAAGCCGGCTCGTTGAACTGCATCACGGTGACGCCGTCGGCCTTGAATGCCTTGCGGACAGCGACTGCCACCTTCTGGACGACTGCGAAGAGGGGGCCGAACGTTGCCGGGTCCGCGTCGAGCAGATTGCGCGACGGCATCTTCGGCACGACCAGCGTATGGCCCGGCCCTTGCGGCATCACATCCATGAAGGCAACGACCGCTTCGTCCTCGTAGACGCGGTGCGAGGGAATTTCACCGCGCAGGATCTTGGCAAAGATGTTGTCGGTGTCATAGGCGGTTTCGGCCATGGCGAACGCTCCGGATTGTGCCTCGCTAATGGTGTAGCGAAGCCTCTTGTGAGCGGCAAGGCGATCAGGGGAGATCGATGAAGCCGATCTCCACAGGCGTGCACGGCCAACCCAAGGGATGCCGAACCTGACATATGCTCCTGCCTCGTGGGATGGCCTACTCCTCGAGATCCTTGCGGAACGGTGTGTGCTCTTCGAGATATTCGCCCATGCGTTCCACCTCGCGCCGTTCGCGCCTGAGATAGTCGGCGACGGCGTTGCGCAGGCCGGGATGGACGATGTAATGCGCCGAATGCATGGTCACCGGTCGGTAGCCGCGCGCCAGCTTGTGTTCGCCCTGTGCGCCCGCTTCGACCACCTTCAGCTTACGCTCGATGGCGAAGTCGATGGCTTGGTGATAGCAGACCTCGAAATGCAGGAACGGATGATCCTCGATGCAGCCCCAGTTGCGGCCGTAGAGCGCATCCGAGCCAATGAAATTAATAGCCCCGGCAATGTAGCGGCCGTTGCGCCTGGCCATCACCAGCAGGATGTCATCGGCCATGCGCTCGCCGATCAGAGAGAAGAATTCGCGGTTCAGATAGGGCCGGCCCCATTTGCGGCTGCCGGTGTCCATGTAGAAGGCGAAGAAGTCGTCCCAGGCCCGTTCGGTAAGGTCCTTGCCGGTAAGCCAGTCGATGGAGATGCCGTCGGCAAGCGCCTCGCGGCGCTCCTTCTTCATGGCCTTGCGCTTGCGGGAGGCGAGCGTGGCGAGGAAATCGTCATAGCTCGAAAAGCCTTCATTGAAGAAGTGGAACTGCTGGTCAGTGCGATGTAGGAAGCCCGCCGCCTCCAGCACGTCCACGTCGCTCTCCTGCGCGAAGGTGACATGCGCGGAAGAGACGCCGAGCTTTTCCGTCACCGCTTTCAATCCCGCGGCGAGCCCGGCCTTGACGGTGCCGGAATGCTGGCCCCTGCTCACCAGCAGGCGAGGGCCGGTGACCGGCGTGAACGGTACCGAGCATTGCAGCTTGGGATAATAACGGCCGCCGGCGCGCTCGAAGGCATCCGACCAGCCGTGATCGAACACATATTCGCCCTGGCTGTGTGACTTGAGATAGCAGGGGACCGCGCCGAGCAGCGTGCCTTGACCATTCTCCAGCCTGAGATGATGACCTTGCCAGCCAGTGCGCCGCACGGCGCACCCGGAATCCTCGAGTGCGCTCAGGAAAGCATATGAAACGAGGGGGTTATAACCGTTTTCGGCATCGCTGCGCGTGGTCCCGGCGAAACCGTTCCACTCTTCGCAGGTGAAGGCGCCGATGCCCGCCGCAATGCGGATCGCATACTCCGCATCAACCGTTTGCCCGTCGCCGTTATCGCCCTGATCCATGAGGCTTATTTAAGCTCCATCCGGACCGCTACAAGTCACGTTCTAGGCACCCTGCCTCAAGCGACTTTGACCAGATCGGGCTCGAACCCTTCGAACGTCATCTGGTCCGCATATTTGAATGTAAGGTCGACCGCCGGCTGGTCATGCACCGTCCAGGTGATGACCGGCATTTTGAGCCGTTCACGGACAAAGCTGACGAATGAATTCGGCAGGTCGCCCGCTGCGTAGGAGGTGAAGGCGATCTGATGCGCCAGCATGGCGAAATGCGCTTCGATCAGCCTGTCGTCCTTGCCATAGGCGGTCAATCCAGCCGGGATGCCCGGCGCATCCCTGGCGAAATCGCGGATCAGCCAGTGGTCGAACGACATGATCGCCACCTTGCCCTTGTAGCGCTTGAGCAGCCTGCCGACGCTCGCCACCAGGCCATTGTCATATCCAGCCACGCCTTTTAGTTCGACCACCAAAGGCACCCGGCCGTCGATCAGATCGAGCACCTCCCTCAATGTCGGCACATGATCAGACGTGCCCCCGACCTTGAGCGCCGCCAGTTCGGCCGCCGTACGCTGCCAGACGAAACCGTCGTGCCCAGTCAGCCGCTGCAAGTCCCCGTCATGGATAATGACGGGAACTCCGTCCGACGACAGGTGTACGTCGCATTCGATGGCATAGCCGCGTTCGGCCGCGGCGGCAAAGGCGGAGAGGGTGTTTTCCCAGCGCGTCTTGTTCATGTCGTGAAAGCCGCGATGGGCGACAGGCCGGGCAATCAGCCAGGAAAGGTCGGTCATGTCAGGCTCGCTCACTCGACTTCGAAGATCGCTTCGATTTCCACGGCGGCATTAAGCGGCAGCGAAGCCGTGCCGACGGCGGAACGGGCATGCTTGCCGCGGTCGCCGAGCGCCGCCACCAGGAAATCGGAGGCGCCATTTGCGACCAGGTGCTGCTCGACGAAATCCGGCGCGGAGGCGACGAAGACTGTGATCTTGACCAGCCGGCGTATCTTCTCGAGATCGCCAAGTGCTGCCTTGGCCTGCGCCAGAATGTTGATCGCGCAGTATTTTGCCGCTTCCTTGCCGGTTGCTGTGTCGACGTCGCGGCCAAGCAGTCCGCTCGCCTGCAGCTTGCCGTCCTTGAGCGGCAATTGTCCGGCGGTGAAAAGCAGATTTCCGGTCCTGCAATGCGGCACGTAATTGGCGGCAGGCGCCGCGGCCGCGGGAATGGCGACCCCGAGGTCGTTTAGCCGCTTTTCGATTGTTTCACTCATTGCTTTTCCCTATTGCTGGAAGGCACCGCGCCGGCCGGGCCGAAATTGCTATTTTTGCCTCGCTTCCGCCACGACTTTTTTTAAGCTGGACCATCTTTCCCTGCGGCCTGCCATCAGCCGCGACGATCGGAGCCTCTCATGCGCGCAACGCGCCTTGCATTCCATGCCGTCCTGTTGTCGGCGGTCTTTTCGATAGGTCCCGCTTTCGCCGTGCCGGCGCTGCAGGCGCATCGCGCCGTCTACGACCTTACCCTCAAGAAGGCGGACGACCGCTCCGGCATCACTGGCATTACCGGTCGCATGGTCTATGAATTCAACGGCTCGGCCTGCGAAGGCTATACGGTGAAATTCCGCTTTGTCACCCAAATCGCCACCAGCGACAACACCAAGCTGACCGATCAGCAGACGACGACGTTCGAAGACGCCGAAGGCAAGACCTTCTCGTTCGTGACCAAATCCTTTGTCGACCAGAACCTCGACAAGGAGGTCAAGGGCGTCGCCACGAAGGAAACGAAAGGGCTGAAGGTCGATATCGACAAGCCCGAGAAGAACAGCCTGGAACTTGCCGCCACCCAGTTTCCGACCCAGCACCTGGTCGAATTGATCGACAAGGCCGAGAAGGGTGAAAACTTCTATCAAACCAATCTGTTCGACGGTTCCGAGGACGCCAACAAGGTGATGTCCACCACCGTCGTCGTCGGCAAGAGGACCGATGCCGACAAGGCCGATCCGGAAGCGCCGGCGCTGGCCAAGCTCGCCACCGACAAATACTGGCCGGTCGACATCGCCTATTTCGACGACAGTGCCAAGAACGGAGAAGAGACGCCGGAATACCGGATCAGCTTCAAGCTGCACGAGAACGGCATCACCCGCGATCTGACCATGGACTATGGCGATTTCTCCATGACCGGCAAGCTGGTCAATCTGTCGCTGTTCGACCAGACGAAGGCCTGCCCGACGAAATAAGCTTCGACTTGCCTCGACGCGGCGGCGTCGCGGTCCACGGCTTGAAAGCGCCGCGGCGGCTTCTCACCTTCTCGAGGCCGCCGGCCGCTTCATCTTCTGTGCGAATCCCTTCTATCATCGCTCGTCGCGGGCACCGGTCGGCGAAAGAAGGAATGCGGCGAGCCTCATGGCGGTCTATGTCGACGCGGCGATCTGGAAATGGGTTGGTCATCGCTGGTGCCATCTGATGGCCGACGACACCGATGAACTGCATCGTTTCGCCGCGCAACTCGGCATCAAGCGCTCATCCTACCAGGGGCCGCCGAAGACATCGGCGCCGCATTATGACATAACCGGTTTCGAGCGCGACCGCGCGGTCCGGCTCGGCGCCATCGAGTGCAGCCGCGAGGAGATCGTTGCGATCTTCCGGCGGGTGAGGGTGCCAAAGGGTAAGACAAAGCGTTGAAGCACGCGCGGATCGCCGCAGGCGCGCCGCAATGTGTCGTTGCGCTTGCGTTTAGAGCACTTCCCCTCTATATGCGCGCTCATTCCACACACGGACTTTGGTGTCTGCCCGGGAGAAATCCGGCTGAAACCTCCGGTGGCATCGAGGACTTCGTCCGAAATGCCTGTGTCCGTGGAGGCTAACCGGAAAGGAAAATGAGAATGGCTCTGCCTGATTTCAGCATGCGCCAGCTTTTGGAAGCTGGCATTCACTTCGGCCACCAGACCCACCGCTGGAACCCGAAGATGGCGCCCTACATCTACGGCGCCCGCAACAACATCCACATCATCGACCTCAGCCAAACGGTGCCGTTGCTGCACCAGGCGCTGAAGCAGGTTTCCGACACCGTCGCCAAGGGCGGCCGCGTACTGTTCGTCGGCACCAAGCGCCAGGCATCCGATATCGTCGCCGATGCGGCGCAGCGTTCGGCCCAGTACTATGTCAACTCGCGTTGGCTGGGCGGCATGCTGACCAACTGGAAGACGATCTCGAACTCGATCCAGCGCCTGCGCAAGCTCGACGAGATGCTGGCCGGCGAGGCGCAAGGGTTGACCAAGAAGGAGCGTCTCAACCTCGACCGCGAGCGCGAGAAGCTCGACAAGGCTCTCGGCGGCATCAAGGACATGGGCTCGACACCCGACCTGATGTTCGTGATCGACACCAACAAGGAAGCGATCGCGATCCTCGAGGCCAAGCGCCTTGGCATTCCGGTCGTGGCCATCATCGATTCCAACTGCGATCCGGACAAGATCGATTTCCCAATCCCGGGCAATGACGACGCCGCGCGCGCCATCCAGCTTTATTGCGACCTGATCGCGAAGGCTGCCATCGACGGCATCGCCCGCCAGCAGGGCGCGCTGGGTGTCGACATCGGCGCCTCGGTGGAAGCTCCGGTCGAGCCGGTGCTCGGCGAAACTCCGGCGGCGGAAACTCCGGAAGCGTGATAGCGAAGGCCGGTCACGGCCTTCATCTTTCTAATATTTTGACGCGTTAAACGGACGCACCGTCGAGCACCGATGGTGCGTCGGCGCATTTGAACAAAGAGGCGATAATGAGCATTTCGGCTGCACAGGTCAAAGAACTCCGCGACTTGACCGGCGCGGGCATGATGGACTGCAAGGCGGCGTTGAACGAGACCAACGGCAACATGGAAGAGGCCGTCGACTGGCTGCGCAAGAAGGGCATCTCCAAGGCCGACAAGAAGGCAGGCCGCACCGCGGCCGAGGGCCTGATCGGCGTCGATTCCGGCGTGCGCGAGGCCGCGGTCGTCGAGGTCAATTCCGAGACCGACTTCGTCGCCCGCAACGCCGCCTTCCAGGAGATCGTCGCCAAGGTCGCCAAGGTGGCGCTGGCCTATGGCACGAGCGAGGCCGTGGCTGCCGCGAAGTACCCGGGTTCGGACAAGTCGGTCACCGACACGATCAAGGATGCCGTCGGCACCATCGGCGAGAACATGGGCTTTCGCCGTTCGGCCAAGCTCACCGTTCCGCACGGCGCCGTCGCGACCTATGTTCACAACGCGGTGGCCGACGGCCTTGGCAAGCTCGGCGTCCTGGTCGCCATCGAGACCACGGGCAATGAGCACGCGGCCAATGCATTCGCCCGCCAGGTCGCCATGCATGTCGCCGCCACCAACCCGATGGCACTGACCACCGAGGAACTCGATCCCGCGGCAGTCGAGCGCGAGAAGGCGATCTTCGCCGACCAGGCGCGCCAGTCCGGAAAGCCGGAGGCGATCATCGAGAAAATGGTCGAGGGCCGCCTGCGCAAGTTCTATGAGGAAGTCGTGCTCCTGAAGCAGGCCTTCGTGCTCAATCCCGACATCACCGTCGAGAAGGCGCTGAAGGATGCCGAGAAGCAGATCGGCGCTCCGGCCAAGATCTCGGCCTATCTGCGTTTCGCGCTCGGCGAAGGCATCGAGAAGGAAGCGACCGATTTCGCGGCGGAAGTCGCGGCGGCGGTCAAGAAATAGCCCGAAGACCAAGTACGGCAGAACAACTCAGGCAACTCGGCCGGGTGTCCGCTTGGATGCCCGGCCGATTTCCTGTGCGGTGTCGATGAAGGCCCTCAGCTTCGGCGCCATCGACGCCCGGCGCGGAAAGTAAAGGAAAAGGCCGGGTTCCTCGATTGCCGTCTTTGGCAGGACCTGGACGAGGCGTCCTGCGGCAAGATCGGCGCGCACCAACGGCTCGAACACATAGGCGAGCCCGACCCCCGCAAGCGCAAGGTCGATCGCCGCCAGCGAATCGGTCACGACGGCGGTGCCACGCGTCTCGACCACAACATCCTTGCCGTTGTCGTTCAAATCCCAACGATAGAGCGCGCCGGAGCGGACAAGCCTGTAGCCTATGCAATTATGGTTCTCGAGGTCGGCCACGTCGCGTGGACGGCCGCGCTTTCCGATATAATCCGGCGAGGCGACGAGCACGGCCTTGAAGGGCTGCGTCAGCCGTATGGCGGTCATGTCTTGCGCGATCATCTCGCCCAGCCTGATGCCGGCGTCAAATCCTTCCCCGACGATATCGACCAGAGCCTGGTCGGCGAAAACCTCGACCGTCACATCCGGATAGCGATCGGCCATGGCTGCGATCACAGGCGTCACCGCCAAAGGGATCGCGATGTTGGAGGCATTGATCCTGAGCAGGCCGGAAGGCCGTCCCTTGACGCCGCGGATGCGGTCCATCCGCTCCGCGATGTCCTGAAGGGCAGGGCCCGCCGTCTCCACCAGTGCCTTGCCGGCTTCTGTCAGCGAGACGCTGCGTGTCGTGCGCGCAAACAGCGGCTGGCCGATGCGTTCTTCCACCAGCCGCACCGCATGGCTGACCGCCGACGGGCTCATGCCGAGCTCGGCCGCGGCGAGCGCGAAGCCGCCGCGTCGCGCCACGGCAACGATGACGGGCAGGTGAGTGAGCAGGTCCCGATCCATTCATGAATGATATCGCATAGTCTTTACGAACAATGCAATCTTATCGATGGCGGCGCGTTGACCCACATTGTCCCCGATACAGAGGGTGGGCTGATTTCCAGGAGACGAGACATGAACGCTTTGAAACATGTGACCTTCGCCGCAGGACTGGCGCTGGCGCCGATCGATGCCGGTGGCGCCGAACCGGCCGGATGGCAGGTGCTTGCCGACGAGCGCGCGGTCATCCGCATCGCCGATGCCATCGACCGCGCGGTCGATGCACAGGACTGGAAGCTTGCCCGCAGTTATTTCGCGGATCGGGTTACCGCGGATTTCAGCAGCCTGTCCGGACAGCCGGCTGCCAACATTGCCTCCGACGACTTGGTCGGCGCCTGGGCCGGCAACCTCAAGGGCAGCAAGACCAGCCTGCATCTGCGCACCAATCACCAGGTCGTTCTCGAAGCGGACACGGCGACCGTCCTGTCGAACGGCTATGCCTGGAACCGGATGGAAGGCAATGGCGACCCGCTTTGGGAAGTCTGGGGCACATATGAGCACCACCTGACCCGCTCCGGCGCGGGTTGGAAGGTCGACGGCTTCACCTTCCGCGTGACCCATGAGCGCGGCAATCCCTGGGTCAAGACGACACCCGGCCAATAACCCAACATCAAACTCGATCGGAGAATATCATGACCATGAACTACTACACGCTTGGCAACAGCGGCTTGCGTGTCAGCCGGTTGGCGCTGGGCACCATGACCTTCGGCACCGAATTGGGCTGGGGCACTGACAGGGATACAGCCCACGCAATCTTTGACGAATATGTCGAGGCGGGCGGCAATTTCTTCGACACGGCCGATCTCTATACCGGCGGCACCGCCGAGACCTGGCTCGGGGAATTCGTCGCCGAGCGCGGATTGCGCGACAAGGCGGTGATCGCCACTAAATTCACCTTCAATTCAGAACCGGGCAATCCGAACGCCGGCGGCAATGGCCGCAAGAACATAATGCGCGCCGTGGACGCCTCTCTGAAGCGGCTCGGAACCGACTATATCGACCTCTATCTCATGCATGTGTGGGACAGGCTGACGCCGGCCGAGGAGGTGCTGCGCACGCTGGACGACCTGGTGCGCGCGGGCAAGGTGCGCCACGTCGGCCTTTCCGATGTGCCGGCCTGGTATGTGGGGCGGGCACAGGCGATCGCAGAATTGCGCGGCTATGAGCCGATTTCGGCCCTGCAGCTCGAATATTCGCTGGCCGAACGCTCGATCGAGCATGAGTTCGTGCCTTTCGCCACGCATCATGGCGCCGGCGTCATGGTTTGGAGCCCGCTGGCCAGCGGCCTGCTCAGCGGCAAATATCGCCCGACGCAAGCCGGCAATGCCGGCCGGCTCGACGGTTTCCGCAACACCACGCATCCGAGCTTCCGGAAATTCAGCGACCGCAATTGGGCGATCGTGGCCGAGCTCGAAAAGGTGGCCGCCGAACTCGGCCGCAGCATGGCCCAGGTGGCGCTCAACTGGGTGGCAACGCAGCCCGGCGTCGCAACCGTCATTCTCGGCGCGACCAAGCTCGCGCAACTGCAGGACAACCTCGCGGCGCTGGATTTTTCGATTGCCCCCGAACTCCGCAAGCGGCTGGATTCAGTGAGCAGCATGCCGGCGCCATTCCCGCATTCCTATTTCGGGCCCGAGATCCAGGTCAGGGTGGCCGGCGGTGTCGTGACCGGCGACAAGCCCTCCGGCTATTCGCCGCAGGTTCTGGTGGAAGGCGAGGCGGTCAGCATCAGCAGCAACTGATCGAAAAAGCCTGGGGTTTTGCGCAAGGGCGCGGCGTGACATCGCCGCGCCCTTCGTGTATCGGGTCGAACCATCATGCCAGCGCCGCCAGGCGAAGCGGGGCAGTTTCGCCTCCTGATTTGCCGCGCCGAGATTTTCGAGGACCAGATGACGGTGAAGCCCCTCTACCGACGTGTCTTGCTGAAAGCGTCTGGTGAAGCGTTGATGGGCGAACAGCATTTCGGCATCGACGTTTCGGTCGTCGACCGCATCGCCGGCGACATCGCCGAAGCCCGCGCGCTCGGCATCGAGGTCGGGGTCGTCATCGGCGGCGGCAATATCTTTCGCGGTGTGGCGGTTGCCTCCAAGGGGGGCGACCGCGTCACCGGCGACCATATGGGCATGCTTGCCACCGTCATCAATTCGCTGGCGCTGCGCACCTCGCTGAACAAGATCGGCGTCGATGCGGTGGTTCTTTCCGCGATCGCCATGCCTGAGCTTTGCGAGAGTTTTTCGCAGCGCCAGGCAACCGCCTACATGAACCAGGGCAAGGTGGTGATCTTTGCCGGCGGCACAGGCAATCCGTTCTTCACCACTGATTCGGCCGCGGCACTTCGCGCCGCTGAAATCGGCGCCGACGCGCTGTTCAAGGGCACACAGGTCGACGGCGTCTATTCTGCCGACCCGAAGAAGGACCCGAACGCGACGCGTTTCGAGCGCATCAGCCATGCCGAAGTGATAAATCGCGGGCTTTCCATCATGGATACGGCTGCGATTGCACTTGCGCGCGAAAACAACATTCCGATAATCGTCTATTCGATCCACGAAAAAGGTGGTTTCGGCGATATTCTGAGGGGCGGCGGCCGCTGCACGGTCGTCGCGGACGATTGATCCGGGGCCTGATCGCGGAAAAGGCGAAACCGGAATTCGGAATCAGGCTCGAACACGGGGTCTTGCCCCGAAAGCAGTGAACCCGCGTCAGACGGGTCGAGGAGACTAAGATGAGTGGTGAGTACGACGATCTCAAGCGGCGCATGGATGGGGCAATCGCCGCGTTCAAGCATGACCTGGCTTCGCTGCGGACCGGTCGCGCTTCCAGCAACCTGCTCGACGCTATCCAGGTGCAGGCCTATGGCACCAGCATGCCGATCAACCAGGTGGCCAATGTCACGGTCCCTGAGCCGCGCATGATTTCGGTGTCGGTCTGGGACAAGTCGATGGTGGGCGCGGTCGATCGCGCCATCCGCGAATCCAATCTGGGGTTCAACCCGATCGTGGACGGCACCAATCTCAGGATTCCGCTTCCGGAACTCAACGAGCAGCGCCGCAAGGAACTCGTCAAGATCTCGCATGGCTACGCCGAGAACGCCCGTGTCGCCGCGCGCCATGTGCGCCGCGACGGCATGGATTTCCTGAAGAAGGCGGAGAAGGACGGCGTTATCAGCGAAGACGATCAGCGCAAGCGCTCCGACCAGGTCCAGAAGCTTACCGACGAAACGATCAGCACCATCGACCACCTGCTTTCCGACAAGGAAGCTGAAATCATGCAGGTTTAGGGTCTGGCCGGCGGCTGGCCCGAAAGCGAGATCATGGCAACGCCCGCGCATGTCGCGATCATCATGGATGGAAACGGACGCTGGGCCAAGGCGCGCGGCATGCCGCGGCTCGCCGGCCATCGCGCGGGCGTCGAGGCACTGCGCAAGACGGTGCGCGCCGCGCCCGATCTCGGCATTTCCTACCTGACTGTCTATGCCTTCTCTTCGGAAAACTGGTCGCGGCCGAAATCCGAAGTCAGCGACCTGATGGGTCTGTTGAAGCTGTTCATTCGCCGCGACCTCGCCGAACTGCATCGCAGCGGCGTGCGTGTCAGGATCATCGGCGACAGGGCAGGGCTGCAGCCGGATATCAGGCTCCTGCTCGAAGAAGCCGAAGCGCTGACGTCGGCTAATGAGGCGCTGACGCTGATCATCGCCTTCAACTATGGCGGACGCGACGAGATCGTGCGCACGGCGCGCAAGCTTGCCTCGGCCGTTGCGCGCGGCGAGCTCGACAGCGAGGCGATCACCGCCGAATCCTTTGCCGGCTGCCTCGACACACAAGGCATTCCCGATCCCGAACTGGTCATACGCACCAGCGGTGAGCTTCGCCTTTCCAATTTTCTTCTGTGGCAGGCTGCCTATAGCGAGCTTGTCTTCCTGCCTTGCTATTGGCCCGATTTCAGCCGAGAGCATCTAGCCGAGGCCTTGCGCGAGTTCGCCGGGCGCGAACGCCGTTTCGGCGGACTGGGCCCGCAGGACGTCGCTTCGCGACCGGCCGCGGGATGAGCAATCTCCAGCTTCGCGTCCTTTCGGCGGTCGTGCTTGCCATCGCGACGCTTGGCCTGACCTGGCTCGGCGGCCTGCCGTTCCGGCTGCTTTCAGCCGCGATTTCGGCGGTGATCTTCTATGAATGGACGCGCATGTCCCGCCCCTCCGGGACGACCGGGCTGGGTTTTTTGCCGGAAGCGCTGCTGCTGGTGTTCCTCGGTGCCATGATCGCCGGCCTGCCGGCCTTGTGGCTGCTGCTGCTGATGGCTGCACTGGTCGCTGTCACGGCCGTTGCCGCCCAACTGCGCGGGACCGGGCAGTGGGATGCCTCCGGCCTTGCCTATGCAGCCGTCTCGGGTCTTTCCCTTGCGCTTCTGCGTGACGGCGACCATTCCGGCCTCGTCGCCATCCTGTTCCTGTTCGCGGTGGTCTGGGCGACCGACATCTTTGCCTATTTCGTCGGCCGGGCCGTCGGTGGCCCGAGGCTGGCGCCGTCCATCTCTCCCGGCAAGACGCGGAGTGGCGCGCTCGGCGGCGCCGTGGGCGGGGTCGTTGCGGGGCTCATCCTGGCCGCCGCCGCCGGTGCGGGCAACTTGCCAATGCTCGGTCTCGTCGCGCTCGCGCTTTCAATCGTCTCCCAGGCTGGCGACCTCCTGGAATCCTGGGTCAAGCGCCGCCACGGCCGCAAGGATTCGGGCGCGCTCATTCCGGGCCATGGCGGCGTCATGGACCGTGTCGACGGGCTTGTCGCGGCGGCTTTCGCCCTATACGTCATCGGCTGGATTTCGGCGGGCGCCGATCAGCCGGCACAGGGGCTGTTTCCCATTTGAACGGCATCGTTCCACGATCGATGCGGGCGCGCCTTGGATTCGCCTGGATTGATGTCACAGTCGCGGCGCAACGATGTCGCGGAAGAACTGAGGATTTGAGTTGAACGAGATTCTTCACGCGATCTTCGGCATGGAAGGCTTCCTTCTCGGCACGCTTGTGCCCTTTCTGTTCGTGCTGACCGTGGTCGTGTTCGTCCACGAAATGGGCCACTATCTCGTCGGCCGCTGGTGCGGCATCGGCGTCAGGGCCTTTTCGATCGGTTTCGGCCCGGAACTCTTCGGCTTCAACGACAGGCACGGTACGCGCTGGAAGCTCTGCGCCATACCGCTTGGCGGCTATGTCAAATTTGTCGGCGACATGAACGCCACGTCCAGCCAGCCGACGACGGAAGAGATCGAAACGCTGACCGACGAGGAACGCAAGGTCGCCTTTCACACGCAGCCGATCTGGAAGCGGGCGGCGACCGTGGTGGCCGGGCCGCTGTTCAATTTCCTGCTGACGATCGTCGTCTTTTCGGTGCTGTTTTCAGCCTATGGGCGCTATGTCGCGGAACCCATGGTGGCCGAGGTGACCGCCGACAGCCCGGCGGCGAAAGCCGGCATCCTGCCCGGCGACCGATTCGTCAGCGTCGACGGCAGCAAGATCGAAACCTTCGGTGACGTCCAACGGCTGGTTTCGGGCCGGGCCGGCGACAGCATCACCTTCGTCATGCTGCGCGACGGCAAGGAAGTGACCGTGACCGCCACGCCGCAGTTGATGGAGCAGCAGGACGCGCTCGGCAACAAGGTCAAGGTGGCCGTGATCGGCGTCGTCAACAACCAGGAACTCGGCCAGCCCAGGCTGATCACCTACAGCCCCGCCGGCGCGTTGACCGCGGCGGTGGAGGAAACCGGTCACGTCATCCAGCGCACCGGCCAGTTCCTGCAGCGCTTCGTCGTTGGGCGCGAGGACAAGTGCCAGCTCGGCGGCCCGGTGAAGATCGCGGACATGGCCGGCAAGGCGGCGAAGCTCGGTTTCGAATGGCTCGTGCAGCTCGTCGCGCTGCTGTCCGTGGGCATCGGCATCCTCAATCTTTTGCCGATTCCCCCCCTCGACGGCGGCCATCTCCTGTTCTACGGGGTGGAGGCTGTCATCCGCCGGCCGGTGTCGGAACGGATGATGGAAATGGCCTATCGGGCCGGTCTGCTTCTGGTTTTGGGCTTCATGGGTTTCGTGTTCTGGAACGATCTGTTTGGATGCTGAAATCATGAAGAAATTTGGCTTCGGCATGGTCGATGTTGAGACGCCGTTTACCATGCACGGGGATATGAGTGACGCGAAAGCCACGCACCAGGGTTAAGTAAATACAAATTAACCAGAAGCCTTGCGTGTAGGGAAAATCCGGTTAATACGGTACGGGAAATTACCGCACGTCCGGTTTTCTCGCCGTGGGGACTACGAGAAAAGGTTATTAAGCCCGATGAAGGCAGCATCCAAGTTTTTGAGCGCCGCTTCCGCGGCAGCCCTGTCCGCGGCTTTGGTCGTGCCAGGTGCGCTCGCAGTGCAGTTCGTTGCCACATCGGCGGCCGAAGCCGCTGTCGTCAGCAGGGTGGAGGTGAGCGGCAACCAACGTGTCGACGCCGATACCATCCGCAATTACATCACCATCAAGCCGGGCAAATCCTTCTCCAGCTCCGACATCGACAGCGCGGTCAAGGCGCTGTTCGGAACCGGGTTGTTCTCGGATGTGCAGATCAATCAGGTCGGTTCGACGCTGGTGGTCAAGGTTTCCGAGTACCAGGTCGTCAACCAGGTGTTGTTCCAGGGCAACAAGAAGCTCAAGGACAACGCGCTTGCGGCTGCCGTGCAGTTGAAGCCGCGCGGCACGTTCTCGCAGGCGGCGCTCGACGCCGATGTAGAGTCGGTCAAGGCCGCCTACAGGCGTATCGGCCGTGACGATGCCGCCGTAACCACCGAGGTCATGCAGCTCGGCGACAACCGCGTGAACGTGGTCTTCCATGTCAATGAAGGTGATCGCACGCAGATCGCGGCGATCAATTTCGTCGGCAATAGCGCCTATTCGAGCCGCCGCCTGTCAGATGTGATCACGACCAAGCGCTCGTCCTGGGTTTCGTTCATCCTGCGCGACGACGTCTATGACGACGACAAGCTGCGCGCCGACCAGGAGCTGCTGCGGCGCTTCTACTACAATCACGGCTATGCCGACTTCCAGGTCGTATCCGCGGTCGGCGAACTCGACAACGCGACCAACAAGTACACGGTCACCATAACCGTCCAGGAAGGCGAGCGTTATACGTTCGGCGACATCAGCGTCGAAAGCACGATTCCGGAAGTCGACTCGAAGGCGCTTGAATCGGTGGTCGAGACCCATAAGGGCGACGTCTACAACGCCAAGAACGTCGAGGACACCATCATTGCCCTGACCGAGAAGGTGGCCGGCTCCGGCTACGCCTTCGCGCAGGTGACGCCGCGTGGCGACCGCAATTTCGAGAATCATACGATTTCGGTGGTCTACACCATCGACCAGGGCACCAAGGCCTATGTCGAGCGTATCGAGATCCGCGGCAACGACCGCACACGCGACTATGTCATCCGCCGCGAGTTCGACGTCAGCGAAGGCGACGCGTTCAACCAGGTGCTGATCCAGCGCGCGAAGAAGCGGCTGGAAGATCTCAATTACTTTGACAAAGTCGAGGTTTCGACGGTGCCCGGTTCGGCGCCGGACCAGGTCGTGCTGGTGGTCGATGTGGTCGAGAAGTCGACCGGTGAGTTCTCGGTCGGTGCCGGCTATTCGACCGGCGGCGACACCGCCGGTCCGTCCGTCGAAGGATCGATCACCGAACGCAACTTCCTCGGCCGCGGCCAGTTCATCAAGGTGTCGGCGGGTGGCGGTAAGAACTCGCGCGATTACAGCCTTTCGTTCACCGAGCCCTATTTCCTCGGGCGCCGTATCGCCGCCGGCTTCGATATCTACAAGCGGACCCGCGAATACGACGATTACGACAGCGATACGTTGGGTGCGACGGTGCGCTTCGGCCTACCGATCACCGACAGCATCTCGACCCAGCTGGCCTACAATATCTCCCGGGAGAAGTATGAAGTAGACGACGGTTGCGGTCCCACCGATCCTCCAAATCCTCCCAGCGGCACCTGTGACATTTCCCGAGCGGTGTTGGATGGCATCGAGCAAAGCCCTTGGATCAAGTCGTCTGTCAGCCTGGGACTGGTCTACAACACCATCGACGACATGAAGAACCCGCATGAGGGTATCTACGCCACCACGACCGTGGAAGTGGCCGGCCTCGGTGGTGATGCAAAGTTCGTAAAGGTGACGGGACGCGGCAGCGTCTATCAGACCCTGTCCGAGCAACTCGACCTGGTTGGCCTTCTTTCGGGCGGTGCCGGCCATGTCGAGGGCTACGGCGGCGACGGCGATCTGCGCATCTTCGATCACTTCCAGAGCACCGACCGCATGATCCGCGGCTTCGCTTATGGTGGTATCGGCCCAGTCGATAGCGACGATGCGGGTGACCACCTTGGTGGCACCACTTATTTCAACGCTTCGGCAGAGGCTCAATTCCCGCTGCCGGTCGTTCCAGAAAGCTTCGGTCTGCGCGGAGCGGTCTTTGCAGACGCAGCAACTCTCTATGGCAGCAAGGTTGCCAATGATTTGGTTGACCAATCATCCGTGGGCATGAAATGGCGCGCCTCGGTCGGTGTCGGCCTGATGTGGGCTTCGCCGTTCGGCCCGATCCGTATCGACTATGCGATCCCGGTCAAGAAAGAAGCGAGGGATGACGTGCAGGAATTCAACTTCGGCATATCGACCCGCTTCTGACCGGCGGATAACGATGCTCCCGGGTCGTTGAGATCCGGGAGAAAATGTTCCGACCTAGCTGGATATAGCTTCTGGAATGACCGATCCGGTGTTCTTCGCGCCATCACGCCGGTATACGGCGGGCGAAGTCGCGAATCTGACCGGCTCGGTGCTTGTCGATTCCGGCCAGTCCGGCGTTTTCATCGACGCGCTGGCGCCTGCCAACGAAGGCGGCGAGAATGCGCTCGTTTTCGTTGATGGCAAACGCAATTCCGTGCTGATGCCGTCGCTGCGGGCGGCCGCTGTGCTGTGCCCGGCGGAGTTCGCCGGCAAGGCGCCTGCCGCCATCGCCGTCCTTGTACATCCCCGTCCCCAACAGGCATTCGCGCTGGTCGGACGACTGCTGTTTCCGACAGCGGCGACACCGGGGCCGATGACCGGTGAAACCGGCATCTCGCCGCATGCCCATGTCGATCCGAGCGCACATGTCGAGGAAGGTGCTGTCGTCGAAGCCGGGGCGGTGATCGGTCCGGCAGTGTCCATTGGCGCCGGCACCGTCATCGCGCCTCATGCCGTCATCGGCCGTTCCTGCCAGATCGGGCGGGACGGCTATATCGGCCCGGGCGCCAGCGTCCAGTATGCCTTGATCGGCAACCGCGTCATCATCCATGGCGGCGCCCGGATCGGCCAGGACGGCTTTGGCTTCGTTGCCGGTGCCAAGGGACCGGAACGTGTTCCGCAGATCGGCCGCGTTATCATCCAGGACGACGTCGAGATCGGTTCCAATTCCACCGTCGACCGCGGCGCCATGTCCGACACGATCATTGGCCAAGGCACCAAGATCGACAATCTCGTGCAGATCGCGCATAACGTCCGCATTGGCCGCAACTGCATCGTGGCCGGGCTTTCGGGTATCTCCGGTTCCGTCGTCGTGGGCGACAATGTCACCATGGGCGGCGGCGTCGGGCTCGCGGATCACCTGACTATCGGGTCGGGAGCGAAGCTTGCCGCGAGAAGCGGATTCATGAGCAATGTGCCCGCGGGCGAGATCTGGGGCGGCTATCCGGCACAGCCGATGGCGGAAGCCATGCGCGAGATAGCCATGCTGCGCAAGCTCGCCAGGACCCGCAAACAGGGCGAGGGGAGCAATGGCTGACATCACCGGGACGACGCTGGAAGCAGTCGACATATTGGGACTGATGAAGCTCCTGCCGCATCGCTATCCGTTCCTGATGATCGACCGCATCGTCGACATCGATGGCGACGAATCCGCCACCGGCATCAAGAACGTGACCATAAACGAGCCGCATTTTCAGGGTCATTTCCCCGAGCAGCCGGTCATGCCGGGCGTGCTCATCGTCGAGGCGATGGCACAGACTGCCGGGGCCATCTGCATCCGCAGTCTTCGCACTGAAAAGCCGTCGCTGGTCTATTTCCTGACCATCGACAATGCCAAGTTCCGCAAACCGGTCGTTCCCGGCGATCAGTTGAAGATCCATGTGAAGAAAATCAAAAAACGCGGCAACCTGCTCAAATTCGCCTGTGAAGCCCTGGTCGACGGCAACAAAGCCGCCGAGGCCGAGATTTCAGCCATGATGGTCACCGGCGACTGACAAATCGAATGCTTATGAAAATCAACACATCCATCCATCCTTCTTCCGTCGTGGAGGAAGGCGCTCAAATCGGCCAGGGCGTCCGCATAGGACCGCTCTGCTATGTCGGCGCAGATGCCGTGATCGGCGACGGCGTCGAACTGGTCAGCCATGTCTCGGTGATCGGCGCGACGACGATCGGCGCGTCGACCAAGGTCTATCCGATGGCGATACTGGGCGGGCCGCCGCAGAACACCAAGCACAAGGGGGGCCGCACCACGCTCGTCATCGGCGAGAATTGCACCATTCGCGAAGGCGTGACCATGCATGTCGGCACCGATACCAGCCGCGGCGAAACGACGGTCGGTGACAATGGCAATTTTCTCGCCTACGCCCACATCGCCCACGATTGTGTCGTCGGCAAGAACGCCACCTTCGCCAACGGCGCGACGCTGGGCGGACATTGCGAAATCGGCGACAACGTCTATATCGGCGGTCTCAGCGCCGTTCATCAATTCGTGCGGGTAGGCGACAACGCTTTTCTTGGCGGGTGCTCGGCTTTTGTTGGTGATGTCATTCCCTACGCCATGGCGGCGGGAAATCGGGCCAGCCTGCGCGGGCTCAACATCATCGGGCTCAAGCGCTCCGGCCTGCCAAGATCCGAGATCTATCTGCTGCGCAGGGTCTACAAGATGATCTTCGATCGCTCCCGCACCGTTGGCGAGAACATCGAGTTCGCCAAGGCGGAGTTTGCGTCGTCCCCGACCGCCATGAAGATCATCGATTTCATCTCCAGTCGCGGCAAGCGGCACTATGCTGTGCCATCGCTCAAGCGGAGCGATGGCGATGACGGCGATGAAGAAGACTGAGGCGGCGGCAGCGGATTTCGTTCTCTCGCCGGGGGCCAGGGTCGGCATCGTCGCCGGCGGCGGCAGCCTGCCGGTGGAAGTCGCGCAAGGCCTGGCCGGGCATGGCTACCCGCCCTTCATCCTCTTGATGGAAGGTGAGGCCGACCGCCAGCAGGAGTTGCTCCGATACGAACACGACAGCCTCGCCCTCGAGCAGATCGGTTCACTGGTGGCGACGCTGAAGCGCCACGGCATCACTCATGTGGTCCTTGCCGGCGAAATCAGACGCCGGCCCCGGCTGACCGACATCCGCCCGAGCCTTGGCCTGCTGGCGATCGTGCCATCGGTGATCATGGCGCTGGCGCGCGGCGATGACGGACTTTTGAAGGTGGTGACACGCGGCCTGGAGAAGCGGGGCATCAAAGTGGTCGGAGCGCATGAGGTCGTTCCCGAACTGGCGGCCGGCGAAGGCACGCTGACCACGGCGAAACCAAAGCAATCGGACTGGCGTGACATCGAGGCGGCCAGGCTGGCCGCCAAGGCCATCGGCGCGCTCGATATCGGGCAGGCGGCGATTGCGATCGGAGGCCGGGCGATCGCGCTGGAAGGCATTGAGGGCACGAGCGGCCTGCTCGAAAGAGCGCGCGCGCTGCGTGGCCATGGCAGGCTTGCTGGAAAGGCCCGCGGGGTGCTGGTCAAATGCGCCAAACCCGGCCAGGAGCTGCGGGCCGACCTGCCGTCGATCGGGCCGCAGACCGTGGAAGCAGCCCATGCGGCGGGGCTTGCCGGCATTGCCGTCGAAGCGGGGCGCTCGCTGATCCTGGAGGGACCCGCCACGCTGTCGCGGGCGAACGCGCTCGGCCTGTTCATCGTCGGGCTGCCAGCGGCGGAGCCGGCGCATGGCTGACAAGGCCCTGAAGATCGCAATCGTGGCCGGCGAGGAATCCGGCGACCTGCTTGGCGCCGACATTGCGCGTTCGATCAAGCAGTCGACGGGCCGGGAGGTGCAGCTCGTCGGTCTCGGCGGCCGCCATCTGCAGGCGCTCGGGCTGGTCTCGCCGTTCGACGCCGGCGAGATCGCGCTCATGGGCTTCAGTGCCATCCTGCGCGACCTGCCAAGGCTGATGCGGCGGATCGGCCACCTGGCCAGGATGGTCGCGGATGAGAAGCCCGACTGCCTCATAACCATCGACAGTCCCGACTTTTCGCTGCGCGTGGCCAGGAAAGTGCGCGCGGCCAACCCGTCCATCCCGATCATCCACTATGTCTGCCCCAGCGTCTGGGCATGGCGGCCGGGCAGGGCGGTGGCGATGAAGCCCTATATCGACCACATCCTCTGCATCTTGCCGTTCGAGGTAAAGGAGCTAGGCAGGCTCGGCGGACCGCCAGGCACCTATGTCGGACATCGTCTCACCCATGACGCGGGCGTGCTCTCGGCGGCGAGGGCGCAGGCGCAGCCGCGGGATCTTTCGCCGGATCGCGTGAAGACGCTGCTTGTGCTGCCCGGCTCGCGACGCAGCGAAGTGCGGCGGCTGCTCGAGCCGTTTGGGGAGACCGTGTCGATGCTGCGGGCACGCGGGCATCGCCTGCGGCTGATGTTGCCGACCGTGCCGCATGTCGCCGATGTCGTGCGCTCCGCGGTCGCTCGCTGGGACGAGAAACCAGAGATCATCCTCGACGCTGAGCGAAAGTGGCAGGCCTTCGGCAAGGCCGACGCGGCGCTGATTGCGTCCGGCACGGTTTCGCTTGAATTGGCGCTGTCCGATGTGCCGATGATCTCCTGCTACCGGCTGGACCCTGTTGCGCGCATCGTGGCGCCATATCTCGTTTCGGTCTGGTCGGCGCTGCTGCCCAATCTGATATCGGACCGGGCGCTGATCCCGGAATTCTACAACGAGTATGTCAAGCCGAACAATCTGGCCCGCCAGCTCGAAGCGCTGTTCGCCGACACAGGCATGCGCAGATGGCAGAAGGACGGGTTCGCCGAGATCGCGCGGCGCATGACAACCGCCAAGCCGTCAGGCGACATCGCCGCGCAGGTGGTGATGGGGTACATCAAAAGAGTGAGTAGTGAGTAGTGAGTAGTGAGTAGTGAGTAGGAAATGCCGCTCTTTTCCCTACTGACTACTGACTACTCACTACTGCCTTATCCTACCGCTTCGCGATCGGCACGTAATCTCGCTCCGGCGCGCCGGTGTAGAGCTGGCGGGGGCGGCCGATCTTCTGGCGCGGATCCTCGATCATCTCCTTCCACTGCGCGATCCAGCCGACGGTACGGGCGACCGCGAACAGCACGGTGAACATGGTGGTGGGGAAGCCCAGCGCCTTCAGCGTGATGCCGGAGTAGAAGTCGACATTGGGATAGAGCTTCTTCTCGATGAAGTAGGGATCGGTGAGCGCGATCTTCTCCAGTTCCATGGCGATGTCGAGCAGCGGATCGTCCTTGATGCCGAGCTCGCCCAGCACTTCGTGCGCGGTCTTCTGCATGATCTTGGCGCGCGGATCGTAGTTCTTGTAGACACGGTGGCCAAAACCCATCAGCCGGAACGGATCGTCCTTGTCCTTGGCGCGGGCGATGAATTCGGGAATGTGATCGACATGGCCGATCTCGCCCAGCATGTTCAGCGCCGCTTCGTTGGCGCCGCCATGCGCCGGACCCCACAGGCAGGCGATGCCGGCGGCGATGCAGGCAAACGGATTGGCGCCCGACGAGCCGGCGAGCCGCACGGTCGAAGTCGAGGCGTTCTGCTCGTGGTCGGCGTGCAGGATGAAGATGCGTTCCATGGCGCGTGCCAAGACCGGGTTGATCTTGTATTCCTCGCAGGGCACGGCAAAGCACATATGCAGGAAGTTGGCGGCGAAATTCAGCTCGTTCTTCGGGTAAATGAAGGGCTGGCCGATATGGTATTTGTAGGCCATCGCCGCAATGGTCGGCATCTTGGCGATCAGCCGCATCGACGCGACCATGCGCTGGTAAGGGTCGGATATGTCGGTGGAGTCGTGGTAGAAGGCCGACAGCGCGCCAACCACGCCGCACATCACCGCCATCGGATGCGCATCGCGGCGGAAGCCGGTGAAGAAGCGCGACATCTGCTCATGCACCATGGTGTGGCGCGTCACGCGGTAGTCGAAATCGTCCTTCTGCGCCTTGGTCGGCAGTTCGCCATAGAGCAGGAGATAGCAGACTTCCAGGAAGTCGCCATGTTCGGCCAACTGGTCGATCGGATAGCCGCGATGCAGGAGGATGCCGGCGTCGCCATCGATGAAGGTGATCTCGGACTCGCAGCTTGCCGTCGAAGTGAAGCCGGGATCGTAGGTGAAGGCGCCGGTGGTGCTGTAGAGCGTGGCGATATCGATGACGTCAGGCCCGACCGAACCGCTTCGCACCTTGAATTCGTGCGTCTTGCCGGCGAATTCCAGCTTTGCCGTGGCTTCCTGGGTCTTGCCGCCCAGTTCCCGTCTTGTCGCAGCTTCGGTCATTGCAAAC
This sequence comes from Mesorhizobium sp. BR1-1-13, assembly GCF_020165515.1. NCBI lineage: Bacteria > Pseudomonadati > Pseudomonadota > Alphaproteobacteria > Hyphomicrobiales > Phyllobacteriaceae > Mesorhizobium > Mesorhizobium sp. BR1-1-13. The sequence continues at coordinate 108,922 of NZ_JAIUIH010000010.1, read as the reverse complement.
TCCTTCTTGTTTCCTCATGCCGGCAAAGGCAAATTCTGCAAAGCGACACGTCGAAGTCACCGAATGCGCGTATTTCGCGACCGCATTTTAGGGGGTGCGTGCCAGATTGGGCCAAGGCCCAATGTTGCACTGCGAAACGCGCCTTTCAATGCCAATCTTCTTGGGCCAGATCGCTCCTAATCGATTTGATCCGCGATGCGCGCCAGGCTCTCCTCGCGACCAAGTACGGCGAGAACGTCGAACACGCCGGGCGAGGTGCTCTTGCCGGTCAAGGCGGCGCGCAAGGGCTGGGCGACGGCGCCGAGCTTGTGGCCGCCGGCCGTCGCATAGTCGCGGATCGCGGCTTCAGCCGAGGCCGCCGTCCAGTCGCCTGAAACCGCCTTGAGGGCGTCGTGAGCGCCACGCAGAACCTTGCGCGCATCGTCATTGAGCAGCAGGGCTGCCTTCTCGTCGATCGGCAACGGCCGCGCGACAAACAGGAAGGCTGCGCCGTCGACAAGCTCGACCAGCGTCTTGGCGCGCTCCTTCAGCCCCGGCAACGCTGCCAGCAACTGCGCCCTGTTCCTGTCGTCGAGGCGTGCGGCCATCGCCGGGCCGCCCTCGAGATAGGGCAGGGTGGCGATGAAGATGTCGAACAGCTCGGCATCGTCCATGCGGCGCATATGGACGCCGTTCAGCGCCTCGAGCTTGGCGAAATCGAAGCGGGCGGCGCCCTTGTTCACGTCGCCGATGTCGAACCAGGCGATCATGTCCTGGATCGACATGATCTCGTCGTCGCCGTGGCTCCAGCCGAGCCGAGCCAGATAGTTCAGCAGCGCTTCGGGCAGGTAGCCCATGGCGCGGTAGGCCTCCACGCCCAGCGCGCCGTGCCGCTTCGACAGCTTGGCGCCGTCGGCGCCGTGGATCAGCGGTATGTGCGACATTGAAGGCACATCCCAGCCCATGGCGTTGTAGATCACGGTCTGGCGGGCGGCATTGGTCAGGTGGTCGTCGCCGCGGATGATGTGGGTGACGCCCATGTCGTGGTCGTCGACGACGACGGCATGCATGTAGGTCGGATTGCCATCCGAGCGCAGGATGATGAAGTCGTCCAGATCCTTGTTGGGAAAGCGCACGTCGCCCTGGACACGGTCATGCACCACCGTCTCGCCCTTGGTCGGCGCCTTGATGCGGATCGCGCCCTTGACGCCAGGAGGCGCCTGCGAAGGGTCGCGGTCACGCCAGCTTCCGTCATAGCGCGGCGGCAGGCCCTTGGCCCTGGCCGCCTCGCGCATTGCCTCAAGCTCGGCAGGAGTCTCGTAGCTGTAATAGGCCTTGCCCATGCGCACCAGCTCCTCGGCCACCTCGCGATGGCGCGGCGCGCGCTCGAACTGCGAGACGGCCTCGCCGTCCCAGCCAAGACCGAGCCAGGAAAGGCCGTCCAGGATGGCGGCCGTTGCCGCATCGGTGGAGCGCTCGCGGTCGGTGTCCTCGATGCGCAGCAGCATAGTACCGCCGGTGTGCCTGGCGTAGAGCCAGTTGAAGAGCGCCGTACGCGCGCCGCCAATGTGCAGGTAGCCGGTGGGCGAGGGGGCAAAACGGGTGACAACCTTGTCGGACATACAACTCTCGGGAAACGTCTGGAGCGAGGTGCGGATCACGCGCACTTTCGCGCGTCGCGCGTTCATGTAGCATAGGGTGTCGAGGGCGCAAGGGGCAGACCCGATGGCTGGAGCGGGCCGGGGCGCGGAGGAAGGCGAGGACGTCGTTACCGGCGTCAGCGAACGCTCTCTCTTTGTCATGCCCGCGCCGGCCTCATTGCCGCTGGCGCCGTCGCCCTTACAGCAGCCCGGCAAGTCGATGCCGCCGGATGTTTCCGCGCCGCCTGGCGTCCCTGCTGTCCGCGCGGCCTCGCGCCTGCGCCGGGAGTTCGGTCGTGCTTCATGGCCTCGCCTGCGCAACGGCGTGGCCAGAGCCGCCGAGCTCGAACTCGATCGGGGCATAGCCTTCCTGCTCGTCCCGGTGTTCCTGGCGTGCGGATCGATTGCCTATTTTTCGTTGGCGGCGGAGCCGGGCTTTGCCAAGCCCGTCGCGGTCGCGATCCTGATGGCACTGTGCGCGCTCGTTTCGCGCTCATGGCCGAAAACGCACCTGTGCTTCATGGCGGCGCTGTTGTGCGCGCTCGGCATGCTCGCCGGCAAAGTCGAGACTTGGCGGGCGGGAACGCGGATGCTGGGCTCGGAAATCTCCACGCAAGTGACCGGCCGCGTCGTTTCGGTCGACCAGATGGAGACCGGCCGCATCCGGCTGACCATCGACGTGACATCGACCGCGCGGCCGAAACTGCGCTACGCGCCGGAGCGCGTTCGCCTTTCGGCGCGCAAGGTGCCGGCTGAAGTGACCGCCGGGTCCCTCGTGACCGGCTATGCCAGGCTGTTGCCGCCAACCGGACCGGTGCGGCCGGACAGCTATGACTTTTCCTTCGACAGCTACTTCGCCGGCATCGGCGCCAGCGGCTTCTTTCTCGGCAACCCCAAAATCGTCTCGGCCGATGACAGGCCGCTGTTGGCTGGCCTTTCAGCCGCGATCGAGAGCGCTCGCGAAACCATTGCCGACCATATCAGAGGCAGCATCGGCGGCGCCGAGGGCGAGATCGCCGCGGCGCTGATCGTGGGTGTGCGTGCAGGTATTCCCGACGAGATCAACGAAGCGATGCGACGCACCGGCATCTATCACATCATTTCCATCTCCGGGCTGCACATGGCGCTGGTCGCCGGCACAGTCATGGGTCTGCTGCGCGGCGGCTTCGCCTTGTTCCCGAACTTCTCTTCCCGTCGGCCGGTCAAGAAATACGCGGCCGCAGCCGCCCTTTTCTCGATCGCTGCCTATCTCGTCATTTCAGGCGTCGTCGTTGCCGCCGAACGGAGTTTCATCATGCTGGCGGTGATGCTGATCGCCGTGCTGTTCGATCGTGCGGCACTCACCATGCGCAACCTGGCGATTTCGGCGATCGCCGTCATCGTGGTGTCGCCGCACGAGGTGGTAGGGCCGAGCTTCCAGATGTCGTTCGCCGCCACCGCGGCCCTGGTCGGCGCCTATGCCGGCTGGTCGGATCGCAAAGCCGACAAAGCGCGGACCCCGCCGCCGCAACGGACCTTGCCCGGCCTCCTGACGCGAAAACTGCTGCTGGCGACAGGTGGGCTGGCAATGACCTCGATCATCGCGGGAAGCGCCACGGCGCTTTTCGCCATCTGGCATTTCCAGCGCGTGTCGCCGCTCAGCCTGTTCGCCAATCTTGCAGTCATGCCGATCGTTTCCGTCGTGATGTTTCTTGCGGTTGCCAGTGCGCTGCTGATGCCGTTCGGGTTCGATGGACCATCGCTTTATCTGATGGGCAAGGGACTGACCGCGATGATCGCCATATCGGGATGGATCTCGCAACGCTCGCCGGTCGACGCGGTCGGGTTGATTTCGCAGCAATCCGTTCTTCTGGTGGCGATCGCCCTGGTCATCGCGACGATGGCCACGACATGGCTGCGGCTGGCGGCACTTCCCTTCGCGCTCGCCGGCCTGTTGACCGTCTCGGACACGCGCACGCCGGACGTGCTGATTTCGGAGGATGCCCGCTTGGTGGCGCTGCCGATCGGCGGCGGCGAGCTCGCGATCAACCGGGCGCGCCCGAACGAATTCACGGTCGACAACTGGAAACGCGCGCTGAAATCCGAAACCATCGTTGCGCCGGAGCTGTTCGGCAGCGGAGACGGACAGTTCGACATCTTCGATCCCGCGCAACTTCCGGCGGGAGCGCCTTTCTATTGTTTCACCGGCCTGTGCATGGCCCGGCATCCCTCCGGGGCGATCATTGCGCAGGTGGAGGATCGCAAGGATGCCTGGAGGGCCTGCGCCTATGCGGATCTGATCGTCATCAACGACCCCGGGGGCTACGACCCCTGCCACAATCCGCTGGTTCTCGTCATCACCAAGCGGCAGCTCGCTCGCAAGGGAAGTGCCGCCGTATTCTTCGACCAGCAATCGGCGACGGCACCGGCCCAGGTCAGCTTTGCCGTCGACAGGCCATATCGGCCCTGGCACGAACAGCGAAAATTTTCACGTGAGGCAAGGGGACTGCCGCCTTACCGTAAACCCGAAAAGCCCACCGCCGAACCCGCTCAGTAGCGCCTGATCAGTCCGACCAGCTTGCCTTGCACCTTGACCCTGTCCGGTCCGAAAATACGTGTTTCATAGGCCGGATTGGCGGCCTCAAGCGCAATCGAGGCGCCCTTGCGACGGAAGCGCTTCAGCGTCGCTTCCTCCTCGTCGACCAGGGCCACGACAATCTCGCCGGGACTTGCGGTGTCGGCGTTGCGGATGATGACCGTATCGCCGTCGAAGATGCCGGCCTCGATCATCGAATCGCCCTTGACCTCCAGCGCATAGTGCTCGCCGCCCATGATCATGTCCGGCGGCACCGAAATGGAATGCGTCTGATGTTGGATAGCGTCGATCGGCACGCCCGCAGCGATACGGCCCATGACCGGGATCGACACCGCTGAAACCGCGTCGTCGTCATTGCCGGCAGCGGGCAGACGCGAAGACGTCGCCGGCTTGATCTGCCGGCTAGGGCTGCCCTGTCCGAGGCTGCCCTGGATGACGCTCGGGGAGAACTTCTTTGCCGCGTTAAGACCCGGCGCGATCGAGTCCGGCAGGCGCAGCACCTCCAGTGCGCGCGCCCGGTTGGGCAGGCGGCGAATAAAGCCGCGCTCCTCCAACGCTGTGATCAGCCGATGAATTCCCGACTTGGAGGCGAGGTCCAGCGCTTCCTTCATCTCGTCGAAGGACGGCGGAATGCCGCTTTCCTTCAGCCGTTCATGGATGAACATCAAGAGTTCATGTTGCTTGCGCGTGAGCATGGCGGCCCCCAAAGGCATTGCACGAAGGGTCTGGAACCAGAATCAGAAAACAAACCCAGAACAAACACTATCTGTTCCAGTTGTGTTCCGCAACCATTTAAAGTTTAATGAATTTGTTAAGGCGGCGGAAACGAAACGCCCTCCCGCAGCCAGCATCCTGCCAACGCGATCCGTCGTCAATGCGCTCTCAGGCTCTTTGAAACTATTTTGGTTAATGGCCTGTGGCCCGGCCGATCTCCACTCTTGGTACAAGCCTGAAAACTGTGTGACCGGCAGGTGCCGGCTGCCTTTCGGGGCGGATCAAAATCTCCGCGGCTCGTGAACGAAACGAAACCAAAATGCCAACTTCCTGCCGGAAAGTGGCCAGACATCACCGGACGCGACGGGCTGCGTTCGTTCGCTCCTTGCTTCCCGTTCGCTTGACTAAACCGTATAATAATGTACGGTTTTCGAAGAGGAACACCAATGACCACGCCGAAGCAGGCCGCGCGACGCGAACGGATAGAGGAGGCCGCCTATGCGGTGCTCCGGGAAACCGGCTACAAAAGCGCCTCCCTGCTTGCCATCGCCAAGCGGGCATCGGCCTCGAACGAAACCCTTTACAACTGGTACGGCAACAAGCAGGTCCTGTTTCGATCCTTGATCGAAGCCAATGCGGGAGAAGCAAGGAAGCTGCTGGAGGACGCTCTTCACCAAGCGCGCGATCCACTCGAAACCCTGAATTCGCTCGGGCCAGTCCTGCTGACCCTTGTGACGGGCGACAAGGCGGTGGCGCTCAATCGCGCCGCAGCCGGCGACGTCAACGATACAGGCACGCTGGGCCAATCGATCGCGCAATTCGGCCGCAATACCATAATGCCGCTTGTCGGCGACCTGCTTCGAACCGCAAGTCGGGCCGGCCTGATCGCCTGTGACGATCCTGTCGAAGCCGCCGACATCTACATCAGTCTTTTGATCGGCGATCTCCAGGTTCGCCGGATCGTCGGGGTGCTCGAGGAGTTGCCTCGGCCGGAAATCGAGCAAAGATCGAACCGGGCGTTCACCCTGTTCTTGCGCCTCTATGCGGCCAGCCCTTGCCCCGGCGGCAAAACAGCCGGCCCGTTTCCGGGGCGCTCTTCTCACCGAGGAACATCGTGACCATGAGCAAAATTCCCGATCTCGCAGCGATCGAGGCAATGGACACCGCGGATCCGCTGCGTGCCATGCGTGACCGCTTCACCTTGCCTCAAGGGGTGATCTATCTCGACGGCAATTCGCTGGGCGCCGCTTCCCCCGCCGTGTTCGGCGAGCTGCAGAAGGCCGCCACGCAGGAGTGGGCGCAGGATCTGATCCGCGCCTGGAACACCGCCGGCTGGTTCGACATGCCGGTCGAACTCGGCGACCAGCTCGGGCGCCTGATCGGGGCCGCCGCCGGCCAGACGGTGGTCTGCGATACCACCTCGATCAACATCTACAAGGTGCTGCATGCGGCACTCGGGATGCGGCCGGACAGGTCGGTCGTCGTCGCCGAGGGGGACAGCTTTCCGACCGATCTCTATATGGCCGAGGGCGTTGCCTCGACACGGCCGGGCACGGTGCTGCGGCTCGAGGGTGTCGATGCGCCGTCCATAGAAGAACTGATCGACGAGCGGGTTGCGGTCATCCTGGTCAACCACGTCAACTACAAATCCGGGCAGCTGCGCGACATGGTCGCGCTGACGCGCAGGGCGCATGAAGCCGGCGCGCTGATCGTCTGGGATCTCTGCCATACCGCCGGCGCCTTGCTCGTCGAGCTCGACCGTTCGAACGCCGATTTCGCCGTCGGCTGCACCTACAAATATCTCAATGGCGGCCCGGGTGCCCCGGCCTTCATTTACGCGGCCGAGCGCCACCATGGCGATGTCCGCCAGCCGCTCAGCGGCTGGTGGGGCCATGCGCGGCCATTCGCCTTCGAACAGGGTTTTGCTGCCGGCACCGGCATTCGCCGGTTTCTCTGCGGCACGCAGCCTGTGCTGTCGATGCGCGCGCTCAAAGGGGCGCTCGATGTCTGGAACGACGTCGACATGGCAGAGGTGCGCAGGAAGAGCATCGCATTGACCGATCTGTTCATCCAGCTCGTCGAGGCAAAATGCGGCGCCTACGGCCTCGAACTCGAAAGTCCGCGCGACGGCAATGAGCGCGGCAGCCAGGTGTCGTTCCTCCACCGGCACGGCTATCAGGTGATGCGGGCCTTGATCGAGCGCGGCGTGATCGGCGATTTTCGCGCGCCATCCACGATTCGCTTCGGCTTCACGCCGCTTTATGTCGGCTATGTCGATGTCTGGCAGGCGGTCGAGGTGCTGGAAGACATTTTGCGCACGGACGCCTGGCAGGAGGCGCGTTTCGCCGTCAAGGCGGCGGTGACTTAAGAGCCCGTCGCTCAGAAAAGCGCAGCGTTTTCGAGATAACGATCTGCACTCGGCAAAGCTACGTCAGAGCCGGGTACGAACCTTCCACAGCTCCGGGAATAGTTCGACCTCCAGCATCTTCTTCAGGTAGGACGCGCCTGATGTGCCGCCGGTGCCGCGCTTCATGCCGATGATGCGCTCGACCGTGGTGACGTGGTTGAAGCGCCAGCGGCGGAAATAATCCTCGAAGTCGACCAGCTTCTCGGCGAGTTCGTAGAACATCCAGTAGCGTTGCGGGTCGCGGTAGATGGTCTGCCAGGCGACAAGGACCTCTTCGTTCTCGGTCCGCGCTTCGCGCCAGTCCGTACGCCTTGCGTCGCCACCGATGTCGAAGCCGTTGCGGGCGAGCAGCAGCAGCGCCTCGTCGTAGAGCGACGGTTGCGCCAGGATCGCCTCCAGTTTCTCGCTGAGGTCTGGCCGGTGCTTGTGCGGTCCAAGCATTGCGAGATTGCGGTTGCCGGCCATGAACTCGATGGCACGGTACTGCCACGACTGGAAGCCCGAGGACTGGCCAAGCGCGTCCCGGAACTCGGTGTATTCGCTGGGCGTCATCGTGCGCAGCACGTCCCAGGCATTGTTGAGCTGCTCGAAGATGCGCGCGACACGCGAAAGCATCTTGAAGCTCGGTTCGAGACGGTCTGCGCGGATGGAGCGGATTGCGGCGCCGATTTCGTGCAGCGCGAGCTTCATCCAGAGTTCCGACGTCTGGTGCTGGATGATGAACAGCATCTCGTCATGGGCTGACGAAAGCGGCTCCTGCGCCTCGAGCACCTTTTCCAGATGCAGATAGTCGCTGTAGGACATGCGCTCCTTGAACGACATTTCCGCGCCCTCGGTGGAAGGGTCGTAGGGCTTGCTCAATTGATCTTCTCCGCGCGCAGCCGGAAGCGCTGGATCTTGCCGGTCTGCGTCTTGGGCAAAGCGGCGATGAATTTTACCGAGCGCGGGTATTTGTAGGGCGCGATCGTCGCCTTGACATGGTCCTGCAGGCGCTTGACGGTCATTGCGTCCGGCGCCACGCCTTGCACGAGCACCACATGCGCCTCGACGATCTGGCCGCGCTCGGCATCCTCGGCGCCGACCACCGCGCATTCGGCGACATCGGCATGCGCCAGCAGCGCCGCTTCGACCTCTGGGCCGGCGATGTTGTAGCCGGCACTGACAATCATGTCGTCGGAGCGCGCGGCGAAGTGGAAGAAACCGTCCTCGTCCTGCCAGAACGTGTCGCCGGTGAGGTTCCACCCGTCGCGGACATAGTCGCTCTGCCTGGCATCGGCCATGTAGCGGCAGCCGGTCGGTCCCCGCACCGCGAGCCTGCCTGCGGTGCCGCGCGGCACTTCACGCATTTCGTCGTCGACGATGCGCGCCTGATAGCCGCCAACGGCCTTGCCGGTGGAAGCGGGCTTCATGTCGTCGAAACGGTTGGAAATGAAAATATGGAGCATTTCCGTGGCGCCGATGCCGTCGAGGATCGGCTTGCCGGTCTTTTCAGTCCATTCCTCGAAGACCGGCGCGGGCAAGGTCTCGCCGGCTGAAACCGCGACCCGCAGCGACGATAAATCGGCCCCTTCGTCCATGGCCTTGAGCATTGCGCGATAGGCGGTGGGCGCGGTGAAGGAGATCGTCGCTTTGTAGGTTTCGATGATTTGGACCATGTTGGGCGGCGTGGCCTGTTCCAGCAGCGTCGCCGCGGCGCCGAAACGCAGCGGGAAGATGGCGAGCCCGCCAAGGCCGAAGGTGAAGGCCAGCGGCGGCGAGCCGACGAAGATGTCGTCGGGCGTCACCTGCAGGATCTCGCGGGCGTAGGCGTCGGCGATGATCAGGAGGTCGCGGTGAAAATGCATCGTCGCCTTCGGCACGCCCGTGGTGCCTGAGGTGAAGCCGAGCAGGGCGACGTCGTCACGCCCGGTCTCGACGGCGGTGAAGGTGACCGGCTTGTCGAGGGCGGCGCGATCGATTTCGGCGTCGTGGTTGGCGGTGCCGTCGAAGCCGATGACCTGCTTGAGGAACGCGCTGTCCTTGGCGCAGGCGGTCATCTCGTCCATCAGCCTGGTGTCGCACAGCGCTGTGGTGATTTCGGCCTTGTCGACGATCTTGGCGAGTTCGCCGGCGCGCAGCATCGGCATCGTGTTGACCACGACGGCGCCGACCTTGGTGGCGGCCAGCCAGCAGGCCACCATTGCGGGGTTGTTGGCCGAGCGGATCAGTACCCGGTTGCCTGGCTTGACGCCGTAATTCTCGACCAGCGCATGCGCCAGCCTGTTCGTCCAGTCGGATAATTCCTTGTAGGTGCGGCGGCGGCCATTGCCGATCAGCGCGGTGTGGTCGCCGAGGCCTTTCTCGACCAGCCTGTCGGTCAGTTCGACGCCGGCATTGAGCCGTTCGGGATAGTCGAAGCCGTCAAGCAGGAAGTCCGGCCATTGATCCGGTGGCGGCAGGTTATCGCGCGTGAATGTGTCGATATGCGCTGATGGCCCAAGCATTTTCGGCTGCCCCTGTCTGCCTCACGCCCATCGCTGAACAAGGCACAGGATCGCACCAGTCGAAATTTGTTTCAAGCCTAAAATGTTTTGCCCCGGAGCATTGACGTTGCCTCTGTCGATCGTCATTGCTAGCGGCTGAAACGATGCCGTCCGGGGGAGGGTGCCGATGCTCGAACATCGCATTGCCGATTGGGACAATGCCTACGCCAACGGCGCCAACATCGCCGGCAGCGATCGCTGGCCGGCTGCATGGGTCGAGCCGGCGCAGGCATTTCGCGATGCGCTTGCGGCAAAGGGCAGGGCTCAGCTCGACATCGCCTATGGCGACAGGCCGCGCAACAGGCTCGATCTCTTCCTTCCCGCCGCCACGCCCAAGGGGCTCGTCGTGTTCATCCATGGCGGCTACTGGCTGGAGTCCGACAAGGATACCTGGTCGCATCTCGCCAGGGGCTCGGTTGACAGCGGCTTTGCCGTGGCGATGCCGTCCTATACGCTCTGCCCCGACATACGCATCGCCGGCATCTCCCACGAGATCGGCGCAGCGATCGGCAAGGCGGCGGCGATGGTCGGGGGACCGCTTATGCTGACCGGGCATTCGGCCGGCGGCCATCTCGCCAGCCGCATGGCGACGACATCAACGCCCCTGGCAGCCGGCGTGGCAAGGCGCGTACGCCACGTCGTTTCGATTTCAGGCCTGCATGACCTGCGTCCGCTCATGCGCACCGGCATGAATGCGGCGCTGAAAATCGATGAAGCCGAGGCGCTGACGGAAAGCCCGGCGCTGCTGCGGCCCATGGATGGCGCGCGCATCACGTGCTGGGCCGGAGGCGGCGAGCGGTCCGAGTTCTTGCGCCAGAACGCCTTGCTGGCCAATATCTGGACAGGGCTTGGTGCCGTCACGAGCGCGGTGGTCGAGCCGGACCGACATCATTACGACATTGTCGAAGGCCTGGCCGATCCGGCGCATCCGCTGACACGAGTTTTGCTAGCGGAATCAACGATCTGATTTGTCGCTAGAATCAGCTGGTTATACGGGAAATATTCACCTCAGCATGAGAACGCTGCAAGCGTCTCCTGCAGCCGCAGCGGATACAAATGGTTCGCGCACGATCAGTCCGTTGGCGTCGGCCAGCATCCTCAGCATCGAGGAATCCTGGATGCTGAAAGGGGTTGCAACCAGGATGTCGGCCTTTTGCCTGACCACCGCCCGCACATAGTCCTGGCGCAGATCATTGGCCTGCATAGCGGCGCCCAGCCGTGCCTGACGGATATCTTGCCGGAAATTGCGGCCGCCGAGGCGTGCCAGGAGCGGTTTCAGGAACAGTTGCGAGCAGACGAGGCTCGCCACCGGATTGCCGGGCAGGCCGATGCACCTGATGTCGCCGAGGCGGCCAAACATCAGCGGCTTGCCGGGACGCATGGCGATCTTCCAGAAACCGAGCGTCATGCCTTCGCCGGTCAGCACGTCATGGATCAGATCGTGGTCGCCGACCGAGGCGCCGCCGAGCGTGACGATGACATCAGCGCCGGCCGCGACCGCTTTCCTGACCAGCGCCGCGATGGCTTCCTCGCGGTCAGCGGCAATGCCGAGATCAAGCGCATGCGCACCGACCGATTGCGCGGCGGCGGCGACGCCGTAGGCGTTTGACGAAATGATCTGGTCGGGGCCCAGTTCGCTGCCGGGCGGCAGCAGCTCGTCGCCGGTGGCGATGATGGCAACCAGCGGCCGCTTCACGACGCCCACCCGGGGATGGTTGGCCGAGGCGACAAGCGACAGTGCTGCCGGATCGAGCACCCGGCCTTTTTCCAGCAGGGTGTCGCCCTCCGAGAAATCGAGCCCGAAGCGGCGGATGTTGCGCCCCTCGGCGGTCGGTTCGACCACCTCGATGCTGCCGCCGCCGAGGTCACGAACGTTTTCCTGGATGACGATGGTGTCTGCACCTTGCGGCAGCGGAGCACCGGTGAAGATGCGCACGGCCTGCGCCTTGCCGACGGCGCCGTCAAAGCCGCGCCCGGCCGCCGCCATGCCTATCACCGAAAGCCGGGACGGCACGGACGCGACATCGATGGCGCGGACTGCGTATCCGTCCATGGCAGAGGCGTTGAAGGGCGGTTGGGTGCGCAACGCCACCACCGGCTCCGCGAGAACGCGATCCACGGCCTCGAGGAGCGAAACGCTTTCGCTCGCAAGCGGCGCAGCACCCTCCAGCAGGCGTTCGAGCGCTGCTGCGACCGGAAGCAGCGCCATCAGGCGACCGCCCCATCTTCGCCAGCGGCTTTGTAGTCGCCCGACTTGCCGCCGGTCTTTTCGACCAACCGGATGCCGGTGATGACCATGGCGCGGTCGACCGCCTTGGCCATGTCGTAAATGGTCAGGCAGGCAACCGAAGCCGCGGTGAGCGCTTCCATCTCGACGCCGGTCTTGCCGGTGACGCGCGCCAGCGCAATGATCTTCAGTCCGGGCAGGGCAGGATCGGGCTCGATGTCGACGGAGACCTTGGTCAAGAGCAGCGGATGGCAGAGCGGGATCAGCTCATGCGTCTTCTTCGCTGCCATGATGCCGGCTATGCGCGCGGTGCCCAGCACATCGCCTTTCTTGGCATTGCCGGCCAGGATCATCTTCAGCGTCTCGGGCCGCATCGAAACGAAACCCTCGGCGACGGCGGTGCGCGTCGTTTCGTCCTTGCCGCCGACATCGACCATGTTGGCCTCGCCCTGCGCGCCGAGATGGGTGAGGGCGGCCGTCATCGTCAGACAGCCTCGGCCGCTGCCTTGCCGGTGAGCAGCGCGCGCGTTGCCGCGGTCACATCCTGCTGGCGCATCAAACTTTCGCCGACCAGGAACGTGCCGATGTCGCTCTTTTGCAATCTGAGGCAGTCGTCATGAGAGAAGATGCCGCTTTCGCTGACCAGCAAGTAACCACCCGGCACCATCGCCCGCAGTCGTTCCGAGGTTTCGAGACGGGTCTCGAATGTCCGCAGATTACGGTTGTTGATGCCGATTAATTGCGACGACAGCTTCAGTGCGCGCTCCGTCTCGGCCTCGTCGTGGACCTCGATCAGCGCATCCATGCCGAGTTCGAATGCCGTCGCTTCAAGCTCGCTCGCCAAATCGTCATCGACGCTGGCCATGATGATCAGGATGGCGTCCGCCCCCCAGGCGCGAGCTTCATGGACCTGATAAGGATCGAACAGAAAATCCTTACGCAGCGCGGGCAGGGTGACGGCGGCTCTTGCCTTGGTGAGAAATTCCGGCGCGCCCTGGAAGGACGGTGCGTCGGTCAGCACCGAAAGACAGGCGGCGCCACCCTTTGCATAGGCCCGCGCGAGCGCTGGCGGATCGAAGTCGGCGCGGATCAAGCCCTTGGACGGGCTTGCCTTCTTGATCTCGGCGATCAGAGCGAAGCCGCCGGATCTGCGCTTCGCCTCAAGTGCCGCGAGGAAGCCGCGCGGCGCGTCAGTGTCTTTCGCCCGCGCCTTGATCTCGGCCAGCGGCACGCGCGCCTTGGCCGTCGCGATCTCGTCGCGCTTGTAGGCCTCGATCTTGCGCAGGATGTCCGACATCTGTCTAACCGTTCGAAATCTCGACCAGCCGGTCGAGCACCTGCAGCGCCCGACCGCTGTCGATGGCTTGCACCGCCGTTGCCATGCCGTCGGCGAGCGTCGTCGCCTTGCCAGCCACCACCAGGCCGCCACCGGCGTTCATCAGCACTGTGTCGCGAAAAGCGCCCACGGCGCCACCCAGCATAGCGCGCAAGGCCTCGGCGTTGTAGGCAGCGTCGCCGCCGCGCAGTTCTTCCTTGGTGTGACGGGCCAGGCCAACCGCTTCGGGCGTCAAGGTGAAGGTGCGGATCTCGCCGCCGATCAGTTCGGCGACATGCGTTTCGCCCGTGGTGGTGATCTCGTCGTAGCCGTCACCATGAACGACCCAGGCATGTTCGGTGCCCAGCGCCTTCAGCGTCTCGGCCACCGGTATGATCCATTCCGGCATGAACACGCCGACCATCTGCCGGCGCACGTCGGCCGGGTTGGAGAGCGGACCGAGCAAGTTGAAGATGGTCCTGGTGCCGAGCTCCACGCGGGTCGGGCCGACATGCTTCATCGCCGGGTGATGTGCCGGCGCGAACATGAAGCCGACACCGGCCTCGTGGATGCAGCGGCCGATGGCCTGCGGCGTGAGGTCGATCTTGACGCCGAGCGCGGTCAGGACGTCGGCCGCACCGGTCAGCGAAGACAACCCGCGATTGCCATGCTTGGCGACCGGAACCCCGCTGGCGGCGATGACGAAAGCGGATGCCGTCGAGATGTTGACGGAGTGCGAATTGTCGCCGCCGGTGCCAACGATGTCGATGGCCCCGACAGGTGCGTCGACGCGAAGCATCTTGGCGCGCATGGTGGCGACGGCGCCCGAAATCTCGTCCACCGTCTCGCCGCGCACACGCAACGCCATCAGGAAGCCGCCGATCTGACCGGGCGTAGCATCGCCCGACATGATGATGTCGAAGGCCTCGCGCGCCTCGTCGAAGGACAGGGCGGTGCCGGTCGCGACCTTGGCGATATGGGTTTTCAGCGCGCTCATCTTGTCGAGGCTTGGGCAACGGCAGCCTGGTCGACGCGGACGCCGTACTGCGTCTGCAACTGCGCCACCAACTGGTCGAGCAGGTCGTCCGACATGCCGGCGGTGAAGGACTTGCGCGCGTCCTCGGGCACCGAACTGGCGTCGGCCCCGGCGGGTTCGAACACCTCGGCGACCTTGAACAGGATTTGGGCGTCGCTGGTGGGAGAGGGGATCAGGCCGGTGCCGCCTTCGCCGACGCCGAACATCACCGCTGCACCTTCCTTGCCGAAATCGGCGTCGTCGGCCTCGCGCTTCAGGCCACGCTTGGTCTGCTTTTCCAGCTTGAGCTCGCCGGCGATGACGTCGAGCGTTGCGCCGGCCTTGAGCCGTTTTTCCAGCTCCTGCGCCTTGGCGGTCAACCGCTTGGCCGTCTCGGCCGCAGTCCAGTCGGCAACGACTTTCTGGCGAACTTCGTCCAGCGTGCGGTCGCGGGCCGGCGTGATCGAAGCCACTTCATAGAAAATGAAGCCGTTATCGGCCGTGGTCAGCGCCTCGTTTTCGGTATTCGGTTCGGCTTCGAAGGCAGCCTTGATCAGAGCAGGCGATTCCGGCAGGTCCTTGACGATGGAGCCATCGGGCCGCAGGCCACTGCGATCGATCGCGTCGATGGTGACGACCTTCAGCTTCAGCTTGGCGGCGGCGTCGGCCAGCGAACTGCCGGCGGCGCGACTGTCCTCGTAATTGTCGTGCACGTCCAGAAGGATGCGGCTTGCCTCGCCCAGCGCCAGGTCCTTGCGGATCTGGTCCGACACTTCGGCCAGAGGCTTCACGACTTCGGGCTTGATCTCGGTGACGCGCAGCAGCACGGGACCGAAGGCACCCTGCACGACAGGGCTCACCTCATTGACGTTGAGCGCAAAAGCAGCGTCGGCGACCGCCTTGTCGGCGATCTTGTCCTTGGCGAGCGTTCCGAGCAGCGTGTCGGCCGGGGTCTTGCCTTCCGCAGTGACGAGCTTGTCGAAGGTTGCGCCGGACTTCAACGAATCGAGCGCGGCCTTGGCCTCGTCCGGCGTCTTGAACACAAGCTGCTCTATGGTGCGCATCTCCGGAGTGGTGTAGCGCGCCTTGTTCTTGTTGTAGTCGTCGCTGACCTGGGCGTCGGTCACCGAGCTCGTATCCATGATGTCCTGCGGCTCGAGCCTGACATAGGAAAACTTGCGGTATTCGGGCGCGGCATAGGTCTTCTTGTTGGCCTCGAAATAGGCCTGCAGCGCGCTGTCGCTCGGCGCCTCGATGGGTTCGACCAGCGCCTTCGGCAAGGTCAGATAGTCGACCGTACGATCCTCGCCACGGTACAGGGCTACCGCCTTGAAGAAGGTGTCAGGCGCCTTGAGGCCGTCCGAAACCGCCTCGACGATCTGCTGGCGCACCGCGACCTGGGCCCGATTCTTCAAATAGTCCTCCGGGCGCATGCCGACCTCACGCAGCCTGTATTCGAAGGCTCTCCGATCGAACTGTCCGCCGGGGCCCTTGAACGCCGGATCCTCGCGGGTGAGTTCGGCCAGCCGGTCCTTGGACAGGCCAAGGCCGAGCTTACGAGCCTGTTCGTCGAGGACCGCGCCCGAAACAAGCTGCGCCAACACCTGGTTGTCGACGCCGAGCGCCTTTGCCTGTTCGTGGGTGAGGCGCTGACCGAATTGCTGCGACATGACGGCGAGCTGGCGGTCATAGGCGAGGCGGTATTCGTTGATCGACACCTTGGTGCCGCCAGCCGTGATGACGGAGTCGTGGCCGGCAAGGCCACCCATCAGCCGTCCCGATACGCCCCAGACCGCAAAACTGACCACCAGCAGCGAAAGCAGTAACTTCGCGACCCAGGTGCCCGCCGCGCTTCTCAATATACCAAGCATCGTTACTTCCGATTTATGCGCATTTTCGGATGCGCCGAGTCTGAAACAAGCGCAATAGCGCCCTTCCGGTCCACTGTCGATTGCTTTGTGGCTTGATTTTGGTAGTGAGAACGCCAGCCGAATGTCACCCGGAGAAGCAAACGATGACGCCAGGAATTCGCCCGCTCGTCGCAGGCAACTGGAAAATGAACGGTACCAGCGCCTCGCTCAACGAACTCAGGATGATCGGCAACGGTTTCATGAGCGGGCTCGACGCAGACACCGAGGCGCTGGTCTGCGTTCCCGCGACCTTGCTCGCCCATGCCGCCGAGATTCTGTCGCGTACGCCGGTTCATGCCGGCGGTGAGGATTGCCACGCCAAGGAGAGCGGCGCCTATACCGGGTGCATCTCCGCGGAGATGCTGAAGGATGCGGGCGCGACCCACGTCATCGTCGGCCATTCCGAATGCCGCGAACAGCGCGGCGAGGATGATGCGACAGTTCAGGCCAAGGCCTCCGCAGCCTGGCGCGCCGGGCTTGTGGCCATTGTCTGCATCGGCGAGACGCGGCAGGAGCGCGAAGCGGGCGCGACGCTGGACGTGCTGTCACGCCAGGTTGCCGGTTCGGTGCCGGCAAGCGCTACCGCGTCCAACACGATCGTTGCCTATGAGCCGGTGTGGGCGATCGGCACCGGCCTGACGCCGACCGTCGCCGATGTAGCCGAGGCGCATGCGCATATTCGCGAAAAACTGTCGGAGAAACTCGGCACCGCCGCGGGCAAGATGCGCATTCTCTATGGCGGTTCGGTCAAGCCGTCCAATGCAGTGGAACTGCTTGGGGTCAGGAATGTCGACGGCGCGCTGGTTGGCGGCGCCAGCCTGAAAGCGGCCGACTTCCTGGGCATCGCGGAAGCCTATCGCAGCATCGCCTGATGACTTAGCGCGGCGCCGAAGCGGGCGCGGCGCACGGGAAATCGTTGTAAAGGACGCCTTGCTTCCCATATTCCGGCCACGGGCTTGGAAATGCCGTGAAAGCATTGTATTGAGCCGCCTCCAATTCCCCGGTCGTGTCCGCGGCCGGGCAGGGCATTGCCAGGATAAACTATGCAAACCGTACTGATCGTCATCCATCTCATGGTCGTTCTGGCCCTTGTCGGCGTTGTGCTGCTGCAGCGCTCCGAAGGCGGCGGCCTTGGTATTGGTGGCGGATCCGGCTTCATGACGGCGCGCGGCGCCGCCAATGCGCTGACCCGGGCGACGGCGATCCTGGCGGCCGCTTTCTTCGTGACGTCGCTGACCTTGTCGATCATTGCCCGCTACGGCGAGAAGCCGATCGACATTCTCGACCGCGTTCCCGCAACATCGGACGGCGCCGGCAAGGGCGTACTCAACCAATTGCCGGGCACGACCACCCCGACGCCGCCTTCAGGCAACGCCGCGCCGACGCCGCCTTCCGGCAACGGAGCCGCGACGCCGCCGCCAGCCAATGCTCCGGCCACGCCGCCAGCGACCAACGGCACCAGCACCGCGCCCGCAGCCCCGCAGGTTCCGAACCAATAGTCTGGGCTCCTTCTCAAGACTATGTGACGGCAAGGTAGTGCCGGCGTGTGAACGCCGGCTACCGGCGCTCGCGGCCGTCGCAACCGAACTGCTTTCAGTTCGGGTTCTCGCGGCCAGGCTCTCGGCGCTCTGATCTTCATAAGCCGATCTGTTGTCGTTTGACCACAGTCGCGGCAAATGCGGCGGCATCACGAAGATTCGACGGGAAGTGCAGCGGCCTCGCGCTTGAGGCGCCCGCGCTTATTCGACTATAGATTGCGCGCGGCATTTTCGGTGTCCTTGGGGGACGCCGGGCGACGCCGTGGGCAACAAATATTGAACGATCGGATCTTCGCCATGCAGCTTCGCAGCTTCATCTTCCTGGGACTTTGCGCCGCACTCGGCATGAGCTCCCCGGCTTTCGCCGGCGTGCCAGCCAATCTGGCCGCCAATCAGTCGGTCGGCAAGACCGACGCCATCAACGTCGCAGCCAAGAGCGATGCGGCGCAGTTGAGGCTTCTCAAGAAGAAGAAAAATCCGACACCGGACGATCTCGCCCAGATCAAAAAGATCGAGGCCAAGATCGTTGCCGACAAAGAAGCTGCCAAGGCCAAGGCGCTGGAAGCCAGGAAGATGGCGATGCGCGAGGCGGCGAAGGCGAAGGCCGAGGCGGAACGGCAGGCGTTCCTGGCCAAGAGAGGCAAGACTGCCCCGGCGACCGAAGTGGCCGCGGCCAAGTCGGTCAAGAAGATCACGAAGATCATCGAGCCGTTGACGCCGATCGAGCCGATTCCTTCGGCCGAACCGGAATCGGCCGAGGTGATGAACGTTGCGCTGACCGGCAATAATGGCGAATTGCGCAGCGAGCTGCCTGGCCAGAAGCAGCGCACCGGCGGCGGCCTGTTCGCCGGACTGTTTGGCGGCCAGATGGCATCGTCCTCGATCAATTATCTGCCTGAGACCCGTGCGCTGGATTCGGCGCTCGCCAGGAAAAACGCCAAGAAGCCGTTCAAGGTAAAGCCGGAGTTCGTCCCACAGGACGTGGAATTCACCGGCTACGAGGCCGGCACGATCGTCATCGATACCAGTGCCCGCCGGCTCTACCTGGTGGAATCATCGTCCACCGCGCGCCGCTACGCCATCGCGGTCGGCCGCGAAGGATTGCAGTTCAAGGGCACCGTGGCGGTCGGCGACAAGCAGGAGTGGCCACGCTGGATCCCGACGCTGGACATGCAGAAGCGCGAGCCCAAGCATTATGCCCAGTACAAGGACGGCATGCCCGGCGGCGGTCAGAATCCGCTCGGCGCCCGCGCCATCTATCTCTATGACGGCAAGAAGGACACGCATCTGCGCATCCACGGCACCATCGCGCCGCAGTCGATCGGAACCAGCGCTTCCAATGGCTGTTTCCGCATGATGAACGAGCACGTCATGGACCTCTACAGCCGCGTCAAGGTCGGCACCAAGGTCGTCATTATCTGACGTTTTCAACAGCTTGCCAAAAGGGCCGGTTCAGCCGGCCCTTTTGTTTTGCCTCGCTCCCGGTTGCGTTCCAGTGGAACGGGCCAGCCCGTTCGACATGGGCCTATCCGAAAACCGGATCCCATTTTTCGGATCATGGTTCGAGCGCCTTCTTGGGAAAAAGCCTTAGCGGCGGTTTTTTCTCTGGCGGAATCAATCCGGCCGCGTTAAGCGATGACTCCCATGGCGCGATATGTATTCATCACAGGCGGCGTGGTTTCCTCACTTGGAAAAGGCATTGCCGCAGCGGCCCTCGGGGCTCTCTTGCAGGCGCGGGGCTATCGCGCACGCATCAAAAAACTCGATCCCTACCTCAATGTCGATCCAGGGACGATGTCGCCGTATCAGCACGGCGAGGTGTTCGTCACCGATGACGGCGCGGAGACCGATCTCGATCTTGGTCATTACGAGCGGTTCACCGGCCGTTCCGCCAACCAGCAGGACAACATCACCACCGGCCGCATCTACAAGAACATCATCGAGCGCGAGCGGCGCGGCGATTATCTCGGCGCCACCGTGCAGGTCATCCCGCACGTCACCGACGAGATCAAGAATTTCGTCCTCGACGGCAATGACGACTATGATTTCGTGCTGTGCGAGATCGGCGGTACCGTGGGCGACATCGAGGCGATGCCGTTCCTGGAGGCGATCCGCCAGCTCGGCAACGACCTGCCGCGCAACAACGCCGTCTATGTGCATCTGACGCTGATGCCCTATATCCCGACTGCGGGCGAATTGAAGACCAAGCCGACCCAGCATTCGGTCAAGGAGCTGCGCGGCATCGGCATCGCGCCCGACATCCTGCTCGTCCGCGCCGACCGGGCCATCCCCAAGGAAGAGCGCAGAAAACTGTCGCTGTTCTGCAATGTCAGGGAAAGCGCGGTCATCCAGGCGCTCGACGTGCCTCACATCTACGACGTGCCGATGGCTTACCACAAGGAAGGGCTCGATTCGGAAGTGCTGGCCGCGTTCGGCATCGACCCAGCGCCGAAGCCGCGCATGGAGCCGTGGCAGGCCGTGTCCAACCGCATCCACAATCCGGAAGGCGAGGTGACCATCGCCATCGTCGGCAAATACACCGGCCTCAAGGACGCCTACAAATCGCTGATCGAGGCGCTGTCGCATGGCGGCCTGGCCAACCACGTCAAGGTCAAGCTCGACTGGATCGAATCGGAGATCTTCGAAAAGGAGGATCCGGCGCCGTGGCTGGAAAAGGTGCATGGCATCCTGGTGCCCGGCGGGTTCGGCGAGCGCGGCTCGGAGGGCAAGATCCTGGCGGCGAAGTTCGCGCGTGAGCGCAAGGTGCCGTATTTCGGCATCTGCTTCGGCATGCAGATGGCCTGTATCGAGGCGGCGCGATCTCTGGCCGGGGTCGATCAGGCCTCCTCGACCGAGTTCGGCCCGACCAAGGAGCCGGTCGTCGGCCTGATGACGGAGTGGCTGAAGGGCAATATGCTGGAGAAGCGCCGGGCAACCGGCGATCTCGGCGGCACGATGCGGCTCGGCGCCTATCAGGCGGAGCTCGCCAAGGGTTCCAAGATCGCCGATATCTATGGCGACACGCAGATCTCCGAGCGTCACCGCCACCGCTACGAGGTCAATATCGACTATAAGCAGCGGCTGGAGGATTGCGGCCTGGTGTTTGCCGGCATGTCGCCCGACGGCGTGCTGCCCGAAACGGTCGAATACCCCGACCATCCCTGGTTCATCGGCGTGCAATACCACCCCGAGCTGAAGAGCCGGCCGCTCGACCCGCATCCGCTGTTCGCCAGCTTCATCGAGGCGGCGGTCGAACAATCGCGCCTGGTGTAGGCGCGCCAGGCGGGGTTCGGCATCCGATGCAGATTTATGTCGCCCTTCTCTACAGCATCGTCCTGGGAGAAGGGCGCCGGGTCGTGATGTCCGAACTGAAGGCGATGGCGGAAGGCCTCGGGCTGAAGAATGTCCGTACGCTCGTGGCGACGGGCAATCTTGTCTTCGATAGTGAAAAGATCTCAATCGCCGCGCTTGAGAACCGACTGGAGGCCGCCTTCGAAAAGGCCTTTGGCCGCCATGTCGACATCATTGTCCGTGGCGCCGGAGATTGGCTGAAACTTGCGGCCTGCAATCCCTTCCCAGCCGAATCGGCGGAAGCCGGCGATCAGGTCGCGGTGCGAGTGATGCGCAAAGCTGTAGCCAGAGATGCGATATCGGGGCTTCAGGCCCATGCCGCCGAGGACGAGAAGGTGGTCCTGGTCGACGGCGACATATGGCTCGTATTCTCGCGAGAGAGGCCAAGCTCGCGGTTGCTTGCGGCCGCCAACCACAAGCGCATGGGCATCGGCACGTCGCGCAACTGGAACACGGTTCGCAAGCTGGCAGAGATGGTAAGATCCTAATCTGGGGCGGCGTTGCGCCGCCCCAGACGACATCACATCAAGCCTTCGCCGTCTTGGCGCCGGCACCCACGGCCACGGTGCGCAGCATGTAATAGATGATGCCGGCAATTCCGACGCCGAAGAACCAGCCATAGACGCCCCACCAGGATGGCAGCCAGTTGGTGAAGTTCGGCAGGATCGAGGAGAAGAGGGCGCCAATGCCGGCGGCGATGAAGGCATTGACATGCCAGCCGCCCTGGAAGCGGAACTCGCCATCCTCGCGATAAAGCGCTTCGACGTCGACCTCGCCCTTCCGGATCAGGTAGTAGTCGACCATCATGACGCCGAAGATCGGCCCCATCGTCGCGCCGATGATGTTGACGAAGGATGCAGCGCTGCCTTCCCAGGGCGCGAAGGGATAGAGTACGAGCGCGATCAGTGCCGCGATGTAGCCACCCTTCTTGAAGTCGATCTGGCGCGGGAAGACGTTGGAGAAGTCGAAGGCCGGCGAGACGAAATTGGCCACGACATTGATGCCGAGCGTCGCCACCGCGAAAGTCAAGGCGGCGAGCGCGGCCAGGAACCAGCTGCCGAATTTCGCCGATATCTGGTCGGGGTGCAGCAGCACCTCGTGATAGACATCGTAAGCGGCAATGGTGGTAACGCCAGCGACCAGCGAGAACAGGATGAGATTGACCGGCAGGCCCCAGATATTGCCCTTGCGCAGCGATGCCTTGTCCGGTGCATAGCGGGCGAAATCGCAGAAGTTGAGATAGAGAGCCGAAAAATAGGTCACCCAGATCGCGGCGACGGCGAACAGCGACGTCCACGATCCCGGCGTGCCTGGCACGCCCGCATCCTTGGTCTTTTCGAGCAGCACATCCATCGGAATGTCACTGGTGAAGGCGAAAGTCCCGGCTTTGACGCAGAGATAGACGGCCAGGATCAGCATCATCACCCAGACGGCCGGGCCGGCCCAATCCTGGAAGCGGCGCACCGTCTCCATGCCGTTCTGGATAATCAGCAGCTGCAGCGCCCAGATGACCACGAAGCAGATCACTTCCAGCCCGGAGTGGCCGAGGAAATGGGTGTTGGCGTTGAAATCGGCGAACCACTGCGAGCGGATCAGCAGCGCGACAATGGCGCCGGAAGCGGCCGCCGTCTGTGCGCCGTACCAGAAGCAGGCGACGATGGCGCGCACCAGCGCCGGTATGTTGGCGCCCCAGATGCCGAATGAGGCGCGGGCGAGCACGGGGTAGGGCGCGCCGGTCTTCACGCCGGCATAGCCGACCATGTTCATCAGCGCGTAGATGACGAGCGAGCCGATGCCGATGGCGATGATGAAGTTGACGAAGCCGCCGCAGAACAGAAAAAGGCTGGCGGCGAGATAGTAACCCCAGAGGCTGTGGACGTCCGAGGTCCAGACGTTGAAGATCGAGAATGGTCCCCAGTTTCGTATCTTGGCCGGTGCGAGATCTTCGTTATATAGATCCGGCGATGCGCCTTGTATCGTCATTGCAATTGTCCCCTTCTTGCAGCACGCGCCCTCACGCGTTGACCGTCGAGGTTACGCCTGACGCGAGGGAAGGGGCAATCGGCTGATTTGCCGGCTTTGGCCTTAAAGATATTCAATGGGGATCGCGCTTATCGCGCGGCACGATACTTGCCGCTCTGATCGGCGACTCCGATTCGCGACGCTTTCAAGCGCCGGCGCGACGACATCGCAGTCGCAGCGGGTAAACCCGTCTTTTTTTGCCAAGCGTCCGTTTTTTTATGGAACCAAGTGGATGATGGCGCGTTTGATGGGGTTCGGTCGAACACGTCGCGACCGAGCGGGAGGATACGATGGATTATTTGCATTTTTTTTCGCCCGTGCGGATCTCACGCGGGCAGGGACACCCTATCGAAGAAATCGACACTGTTGCCGAGGCCATGGTGTTTTTGCGTAAATGGCCGACCGGGCGACGTGGCCCCGTCTATCAATGCGCGCTGAACTGCTGCGCGGCCGCCCTGTCGGGGCAGATGTCGGCTGAAGAAGCCAGGAAGGCGTTCACGGGCTTCGCCCGGATCACGCGGCTTCTGGATGACGACATGGCCTTGTCGGTGGGCAACGAGCCAGCGGGGCGCGTGTACGCGCTGCGGCGGTAACGTTCAGGACCGACTGTAGTCGAAACGGCGCCGGCCCCCGGCGCCGATTTGACTGTTTGTCCGTCTGCCATTGTGTCTGCGAACGCCTGTGCGGCGCGGCCCAGGATGGCTACCATCCGCTTGTGGTCGGCAAGTTCGGAAAGCAGCCAATCCTGGAAAGGCGCCCCCCGTCTTGTTCGCCGCAGTTGAAAGAGCAGCGACCCGGTCGCAAAACAGCGTGCAACTTTCCTGCGGTGTAGCAAGGGGTGCAAGCTTCCGATTTCTTGGCGCGATTTCGCCCAGCACTCGAAAAAATGAGAAGACAGCACTTCAGGTTACAGGATTTGGCAGGCGCAGAAGGACCGCCTTCAGACTTACTGCTCGAGCGAGGGGCTTGCCTACTTCGCATATGTCGCCGATATGAGGGTCGGTGGCCATGCCGCCCGCATCAACCAACCAATTGACGCTAAAAATGTCGAGATGCCAAGAGCATAGGGTGGCAATCGCCCCGATGATGGACTGGACGGACCGCCATTGCCGGTTCTTCCATCGCCAACTGACGCGCCGTGCGTTGCTCTACACCGAGATGGTGGTGGCGGACGCGGTCATCCAGGGCGCGCGCGAACGCCTGCTTGGTTTTGATGATGCGGAACATCCGGTCGCGCTGCAGCTCGGCGGCTCCGATCCGGGGAAGCTGGCCGAGGCGGCGCGCATCGGCGAGGCTTTCGGCTATGACGAGATCAACCTCAATGTCGGCTGCCCGTCGGACCGCGTCCAGTCCGGTACGTTCGGCGCTTGCCTGATGAAGGCGCCTGATCTCGTCGCCGACTGTGTCGCGGCGATGAAGGCGGCGGTGGCCATTCCCGTAACCGTCAAATGCCGCATCGGCGTTGACGAGCAGGATCCCGAGCCGGCGCTGGATGCGCTTGCAGACGGCGTTTTCGCGGCAGGCGCCGACGCCCTTTGGGTGCATGCGCGCAAGGCATGGCTGGAGGGACTGAGCCCCAAGGAAAACCGCGACATCCCGCCGCTCGACTATGGCCGCGTCTATCGGTTGAAGGCGAGAAAGCCGAACGAATTCATCGGTATCAATGGCGGCATTCAGTCGCTTGAAGAGGTGCGGACGCATCTCGATCACCTCGACGGCGCCATGCTCGGCCGTGCCGCTTATCATACTCCAGGCATTCTGACCGGCATCGATTCGATGTTTTATGGAGAGCGGGCCGGTCCCTTCGATTTCGCCGCGCTGATCGATGTCATGGCCGGCTACGCCGCACGCCATATCGAACAGAGCGGGCGGCTCGGCCACGTCACCCGCCATATGGTCGGGTTGTTCCACGGATTGCCCGGTGCGCGCCGCTACCGCCAGATACTCTCCACGGATGCAACGCGCCCCGGCGCCGGGCCGCAGGTGCTGAAGACGGCGTTCGCTGCGGTCGACCTCAGCGGAGCGGTGGACAAGGCGGCCTGACGCCCCCTTCGACCCGAGCCTCAGTCCCTGAGGATCATCCGGTCGCCGCGCACGTCGAAGCCCGAAAGCGAACCGATGAAGTTCATGCCGAGCAGGCTCTGACCGAGCATACCGGGTGCCGCGACCATCACCGGCATATTCTTGCGCACGATCCCGCC
Organism: Mesorhizobium sp. BR1-1-13; assembly: GCF_020165515.1. Lineage (NCBI taxonomy): Bacteria > Pseudomonadati > Pseudomonadota > Alphaproteobacteria > Hyphomicrobiales > Phyllobacteriaceae > Mesorhizobium > Mesorhizobium sp. BR1-1-13. The sequence continues at coordinate 83,506 of NZ_JAIUIH010000010.1, read as the reverse complement.
GATCGCCATTTCTCTGGTTTTCACAGCCGCGGCGCGCGCCATGCCGTTGGCGGTCGAGACCGGTATGGTGAAATCGAGCGTGGCCGGATTGATTCCGGCTGCCTGGGCGTCCTGCGACGTCAACACGGTGCTGGTCGCCCCGGTATCGACCACGGTGCGCACGGGCGCGCCATTGATCAGGATACGTGCCTCGAAATGGCCATTGTCGGCCTTGTCGAGCGTCACCGTGGTATGGCCGTCCTCGATGCCCAGCGCCAGCGGGCTGCCGGGAACGAGGCCAGCGGTTACACGGCTGGCGAAATCCTGCAATTCGTAGCGATATTGATAGCCGGCGACCAGCGCCAGTGCGATCGCCGCCCAGGCGCCGAGGTTGCGCGCCATGGCGCCGAGCGGGCGGCCTGACCGGAGCAAGCCGGCGCCGATGAGCGCGCCGAAGGCGCCAAGCCAGATCAGCCGGCCGAAATCATCGTTCTCGACGCCGAGCGTGTTGCCGGCGGAATCGTTGAACATCAGCAGCACCGCGCCGACGCCGATGACGAGCATCAGGATCCAGAACAGGCGGTTCATGTCGGGAATCCGTTCACGAGAGCGCGTTGCGTTCGCGTGCCATGCGGGTGCGGCGGGTTTCGCGGCGCGGCCGGCGCTCGACCGTCTCCAGCCTTGCCGGCAGTTCGGCCATGACATCGCGGCGCGCCTGCGCCGTCATGCCGATCCAGGCGCCGATCTCGTCGCGTGTGCGACCGCAACCGAAGCAGAAGCCGGTTTTCGTATCGATCGAACAGACCAGAATGCATGGGGATTCGATGGCCGTCATGGACCTTTCCTTGGCTGACTTCCACATGGTGCAACGGCGTGACCTTTGCAAGCCCTAGGGAATGCGGCGCCCGCAGCCGCTTTTACGGCAGGGCAGGAGGTTGTGCAGGCGCATCAAGGCGGCTATGCCGCTGGCCAATCTGCAAGGACGAAATCAACGACATGACCAGCGCAAAGCCCTTGGACGATTTCCGCAACCTGCTGGCCGCCCTGCCGATGGCCGACAAGACAGCCGAGGCCCGTGTGCGCATGCTGTTTTCCAAGGCCGACAAGCCGAGGAATTCGCTTGGTCGCATCGAGGACATCGCTGCCTGGCTGGCCGCATGGAGCGGCCGCGCGCCGCCGGCGGTGACTCGGCCTCTGGTCGCGGTCTTTGCCGGCAACCATGGCGCTCTCAGGCACGGCATTTCGCCGCGGCCAGTGGCGGCGACGGCCAACGCCGTCGAGCTGTGCGCGGCTGGAGGTGCTGCGGTCAACCAGGTCTGCATCGCCAACGATCTGGGGCTGAAGGTCTTTGACCTCGCCCTTCATATCCCGACAGCCGACATCACCGAGGATGCGGCCCTCGACGAGCGAGGCTGCGCGGCCACCATGGCCTTCGGCATGGAGGCGATCGCCGGCGGCGCCGACCTGCTTTGCCTCGGCGATCTCGGCGTCGGCAATTCCACCATCGCCGCCGCCCTGTTCGCGGCCCTTTACGGAGGCAAGGGCACCGACTGGGTCGGCGCGGGATCCGGCGCCGACGCGGCGATGCAGGCGCGCAAGGCCGAGGTGGTCGATGTCGCACTCGCCTTCCACGGCGCTCATCTCGACGATCCGCTCGAAGTGCTGCGGCGGGTTGGCGGCCGCGAGTTCGCGGCGATCGCCGGCGCCATCCTGGCAGCGCGGATGCAGAAGATACCAGTGCTGCTCGACGGATTCGCGGCAACGGCCGCGGCAGCCGTTGTGCATGCCGCCAACCCCGCTGCGCTCGACCATTGCCTGCTCGCCGGCCTCTCGGCGGAGCCCGCGCACGCGCGGGCCGCCGAGCGCCTTGGCCTTCGCCCGTTGCTTGATCTTGGCGTGAGCCACGGCGAGGGAGTAGGGGCGGCACTGGCCGCCGGCATGGTCAAGGCAGCCGCGCTGACCAGTTCGGGCATGGCTGCGGCAGTTCGCGGCTGACGGCCATGAGCAGAATTTCGCTGAGGGTTATCGGATCAGCTCTGGAGCCTGGGAATGCGATAGACCACAGCGACGTATTTTGAATTGGGTCGCCTTCCAGCAATCGAACCTCCTAGGTGTTCCGCAATTCTTCTGCTGGCGACGTTTTCTTCCGCTACGGGGTATTCGAAACAATCGGGCTCAAGTTTCTCGGACGCCCACGCTACCACAGCGGCGATTGCCTCTCGGCCGATGCCTTTTCCCTGAGCCTCTTCCCGTATCCAGATTCCGAGTTCTGGGCATGCCGTCAGCGTCGCATGCAGGCCGAGGAGCCCAAGACAGCGATCGTCTCGCGAACAACGCACCACAAAATGCAGATCCGATCCGTCGAGGATTGGCTTTAGCCTGGATTGCCATGCCTCGGCGAAAGCAGTTGTCGATCGAGGCGGTTGCCACTGCATGAACCGGGTGATCGCTGGCGTGATGCAGGCAAAAAGCTCATTGGCATCGCTGGGCGTAAACAACTTGAGGGAGAGGCGTCCTGATTTGATCTCGAGGCTGCCTGGATTCCAACCGGCGATCGTCATTGCAGGCAACGACCTGTCATATCGGGCCGAGAACTCAACGCCGCCGCGCGGCGACCGCCGCGGTCGGCAGGGCCGGCAATTCCTCCATCACCCGGCTCAGCGGGAAGATGGCGATCGCCTCGGTGCCTTCGCGCAGCTTGGAATGAAGTTGGAACTCGCCGCCATGCATGGCAAGCAGTCCCTGCACGATCGGCAAGCCGAGGCCGGTGCCCTGCTCGGCGCTCTTGATGGCGATCGAACCCTGGCCGAAGGCCGAAAGCACCACCGGGATCTCGTCTTCGGGTATGCCGGGACCATTGTCCTTGACCGAGATGTATTGGCCGCCGCCGGCCGTCCAGCCGACGCGGACGCGGATCTCGCCGCCGGTCGCGGTGAACTTGATCGCGTTGGACAGAAGGTTGAGCGTGATCTGGCGCACCGCGCGCTCGTCGGCGAACAGGCGCGGCAAGGCATGTTCGAAATCCTGAATGACGCGGATATCCTTGTTGCGCGCCTTCAACTCCATCATATGGCAGCAGTCCTCGACGATGCCGAGCAGCATCACCGGCTCCTCGTTGAGCTGGTAGCGGCCGGCTTCGATACGCGAAAGGTCCAGTATCTCGTTGATCAGGTCGAGCAGATGCTGGCCGGATTCGTGCACGTCATTGGCGTAGTCGCGATAGGTGGGATTGCTCATTGGCCCCAGCACCTCGTTCGCCATCACCTCGGAAAAGCCGAGAATGGCGTTGAGCGGCGTGCGCAATTCATGGCTCATCGACGCGAGGAAGCGCGACTTTGCCAGATTGGCGTCTTCCGCCCGCCGCCGCGCTTCGTCGGACATCGACTTCGCCGTCTCGAGCTCGGCCACCAGCGCATCCCTCTCGGAGCGGAACGACAACATCATCAAGGACGAACGGTTGAGGTTGCGTGCCACATAGGCGAAGAAAGGCAGCGACACGACCAGCAGTGCAGCCATGACCGCTTCGACCGGCATCCACAACCTGACCCCGGTATAGGCATAAAGTGCCACAGGAACAGCGAAAGTAGCCAGCAGGGCGCCACTCAGTGACGATGCCATGACCGCGGTTACCGCCATGGCGAACAGCAGGACCACGGCCTTTATCACCTGGAACTGGTCGACCTGGCATGTGCCGCAGCCGAGCCAGACGAACCAGCTCCAGCCGAGCCCGCACACGAAATGGGCTACCAGGAATTCGCTTCGCGTTTGCAAGGGGTTGAGCTCGGACGCTTCCGTGCGTTCGATGCGCCGCGCCATGAACGTCACGATCGTGTAGCAGGTCAGGGTGAAAAGCGCCCAGAGGATGATCTCGTTGCCAATGCCGGCCAGCCGGCCAACCGCGGCGATCGCCAAAACGAGCAGAGGAATGGCGACACCGCCGCCGGTCATCGCGCGGGCATGAAGCTTCAGCAGTTCGCGATCGAAATCCAGGTTGCCGGCCTGCTGCGAAAGACGGTCGCGCGTCTTGCGCACCGCACGCGCGACATCGCTGTTGCGATGACGTTTCCTGCGGTCCACAATGAATTTGTCCGCTGTGTTCGAGCGTTGCAAAGGCATGAAGACTTCAATTTATGCGGGCAGCGTTTTCAAGGTGTTAAGCTACGTTCGAATGATTAACCAACCGTTTGCCATATGAGCCGCTCCTGGTCGCAAAGACCGCGGCGGCGATACGCTGCGCCGCGCCCGCGAAGCCCATGGCGCAAGTTGCTGGACTATGGGTTGACGGTCGTCGTTCTGGGGCTGCTGATCGTGCTTGCGGCGCGCCTCGATCGCGTGGAGACGCGAAAGACACAGGGCGTCGCCATCATCAATGATGGCGACTCGATCACGCTCGGCGCCGAACGCATCCGCATGCGCGGCATCGACGCGCCGGAATACACCCAGACCTGCCGCAAGAACGGCGCCGACTATTCCTGTGGCACGCTTGCGCGCCAATCTCTGGTGCGCCTGATCGCCGGCAGGCCCGTCATCTGCAGCGGCTGGCAGCGCGACCGGTACGGCCGGCTGCTCGGCGATTGCAAGGCCGGGGACACCGATCTCAACCGCGCACAGGTCGAGGCAGGCTGGGCGGTCGCTTTCGGCGATTACGAGAGCGAGGAAGCCGTTGCCCGTGCCGCCAAGGCCGGCATCTGGGCAGGTACGTTCGACCAGCCGCAAGATTGGCGCGACAGCCACCATGGCGAGTCCGTCGAGAGAAAACATGGCACGCTCGCCTCCATCGGCGATGCCGTGCGAGAGATTTTCCGCTTCTGGTAAGCCGGCGGAAGCTGAACCCTGCCATTACCGGCAAGAACTGGAGGATCGAATGAAGCTCTTCGACGGCGGCCGAGCACCCAACCCAAGACGGGTTCGCGTTTTTCTGGCCGAGAAGGGAATCTCGGTTCCGCTGGTGTCCGTCGACATGGGCGCGCTGGAACACAGGCAACAGGCGGTCAGCTCGCGCAATCCACTGCGGCGACTGCCGGTGCTGGAGCTTGACGACGGCACCGTCATTACCGAGTCCGTCGCCATCTGCCGCTACTTCGAGGAATTGCACCCCGAGCCGGCGTTGTTCGGACGCGGGGCGCTCGGCAAGGCGCAGGTCGAGATGTGGCAAAGGCGGATGGAATTCAACCTGCTGACCTGCGTCGCGCAGGCTTTCCGCCACACCCATCCGGCCATGAAGGAATGGGAAATCCCGCAGATCTCCGAATGGGGCGAGGCCAACAAGCCGAAGGCAATCGAATTCCTGAGACTTCTCGACGGCGAGCTGGGAACCCGCGAATTCGCCGCCGGCGACGCCTATTCGATCGCCGATATCACCGGGTTGATCGCCATCGATTTCATGAAACCTGCGCGCATCAAGGTGCCGGACGAGTGCGGCAATGTGTTGCGCTGGTATCGGATGGTTTCGAGCCGGCCGAGTGCCGCGGCCTGAGGATGACTGCGGAACTCGAAAGCTTCGCCGCGACGGTTCGCTCCTGCCGCATCTGCGTCGACAATCCGATCGGCCGGCCACTGCCGCACGAGCCGCGCCCGGTGCTGCGGCCCTCGTCGAGTGCCCGCATCCTGATTGCCAGCCAGGCGCCCGGAACCAAGGTTCATCTGTCGGGCATGCCGTTCACCGATGCTTCGGGCGACCGGCTCAGGGACTGGCTCGGCGTCACCAGCGAGGAGTTCTACGACACCGAGAAGTTCGCCATCGTGCCGATGGGCTTCTGTTTCCCCGGCCAGGATGCCAAGGGCAGCGACTTGCCGCCAAGGCGGGAATGCGCGCCGGCCTGGCGCGCGCCGTTGATGGGGCTCATGCCGCAGATCGACCTGGTGCTGACGATCGGCATCTACGCGCAGTCCTGGCATATGGGTGCCGCGCGGCGCCCGTCCCTGACGGAAACGGTGAGGGACTGGCGCTCCATCTGGGAGAAATCCGCTGGCCAGAAGGTGCTGCCGCTGCCGCATCCGTCCTGGCGCAACACCGGCTGGCTGAAGCGGAATCCCTGGTTTGAAATGGATTTGCTGCCTTTCCTCAGGTCGGAAATCCGCTATCGCCTCGGTTAGACATTCAGCAAGAAACCACCGGCTTTTCCGCCAATCAGCAGAATTTTTTTCTTGTGAAAGGCTATAACAACGCCGATTATGGCCAATCCATTCCTTCAGGAGCATTCGATGGACCGCCTTGACCGAAAAATTCTCCGCCTCCTGCAGGAGGACGCGACGCTCGCGGTCGCAGATGTCGCCAAGAAAGTGGGACTGTCGACGACCCCTTGCTGGCGGCGCATCCAGAAGCTCGAGGAAGAGGGCGTCATCAAGCGGCGTGTCGCCATTCTCGATCATGAAAAGGTCAATGTGCGGGTCACCGTCTTCGTCTCGATCCGCACCAATTCGCACAGCCATGAATGGCTGCGGCGCTTTTCCGAAGTCATCCAGGAGTTCCCCGAGGTGGTCGAGTTTTACCGCATGAGCGGCGATGTCGACTATCTCCTGCGTGTCGTGGTCCCCGACATTGCAGCCTATGATGCCTTCTATAAGCGGCTGATCGCCAAGATCGAGATTCGCGACGTCTCGTCCTCCTTTGCCATGGAGCAGATCAAGTACACGACCGAAATCCCGCTCGATTACATGGTGCTGGACAAGGAATCGGGTGCGAACGCGGCCTGAGCGCGCGTGACCTTGGTGCATGCAAGGTCACGCAAGCTCGCCTTGCTTAGTTGTTCTTTTTGTTGAGGAAAGTCCAAGGCGAGTTGACCGGTAGGGTGACTGTGTCCGGCACGGTGTCGACGCTGGTCACTTCTGCTTTGCGCACGGTATAGCCCGATTGGATGACCGAGACGCCGTCCAGGATGAAAAGCTGGCTCTTCTCCATGCCCGGTTTCAGCGCGCCGGTTACGGAAACCGGCTGGTAGGCCTGCGACATTTTGTAGGGATGAGCCGGGGTGACCAGGACGATCTGATTGGGCGGCGGTGTCGGCATGTGGCTGCAGGCGCCGGTCCACGGCACCAGCAGGAACTGATAGACGAGGTCGCCGTCGCGATCGACGGGCAGGGCGTAGCCGGCCAACTCGATGGTCTTGTCCTGCAGATTCAGGGACAAAGTCTCGCCGTGGTCCGGAACCTTGGCCGCGATCATCGGCAAGCCGGCATCCTCGGCGGCGGCTTGAGTGGCGGGCCGCAGATCCTTCCAGAGTATATGAGCGGTCTCGGCCGAGGCGCCGGCGGCGATGAACCCGAACATCGCGACCGCCAGCGCGGCGGTTTTGAGATGGTTGTTCATTGGGCCGCTCCCTTTGGTCCGAATTAAGCCGCTGCCATCAGTAACGTCAACGTTCGGCCCGCATCACATGTCGGCGAGAACCCGCATGCGGATTTCTTTCGGCAAGCCGGTCCAGCGTCTTTGGACCCGTTAACTCCTTCACGGCGTCCCGGCCGATCCAGCGCGCCGTCTTGTCGGATGATCCGGCCAGCTTTTGCGCAAGCGTAAGGGCAGGGGCATGCAGTGCCGCCGAGCGTTTGCCAATCTGCCGCAGCGCCCAATTGACCGCCTTCCTGACGAAATTGCGCGGATCGCCGGCATGCGCCTCGATCAATGGCAGATAGGCGAGAAACGTCGCGTCCGGCTCCTGCTTCAGATGCACTGCGCTCCAGGCCACCTGGCAAAGCCCGCGCGGCGCACGAACTCGCGTTCGTCAGCAACAAACTCCTCGATCAACTCACGCCGGAACGGCGTTTCGGCAAAGAGATCCGAGACGCTGTCGACGATCTCCCAGGAATCGAAATCGCTGGCCCAGCGGCGGCACTGCTCGGCCGTGATCCTTTTCGGCTCGCCGGTGAACGCCGCCATCAGCCGCGCCTCGCGAACACCGCTGTCCCACAGGGCCAGCGCCCGCTCGTGATTGCGCTTCAGCTTGCGCGCCAGCGGCCGCAGATCCGAATTGCCGACACCAAGCGCCGTCGCGGTGTTTATGCCGAACCGGGCCATGCCGGCGCGGTTTTCCTGCGTGCCGATCGAGCGCAGGTGAGCGACGATCTCGTCCGCGCTCCAGCTCGGGCCGGGCAGGGACATCTGCGTTCTACTTTTCCAGCCGTGCCAGCAGTGAGGATGTGTCCCAGCGCCTGCCGCCCATCGCCTGGACGTCCTTGTAGAACTGGTCGACGAGCGCCGTCACGGGCAGCCTCGCGCCGTTGCGGTCGGCTTCATCAAGGCAGATGCCCAAATCCTTGCGCATCCAGTCGACCGCGAAGCCGAAGTCGTATTTGCCTGCATTCATCGTCTTGTGCCGGTTCTCCATCTGCCACGAGCCCGCTGCGCCCTTGGAGATCACATCGATGACCTTCTCGATGTCGAGCCCGGCCTTCTTGCCGAAATGGATGCCTTCGGACAGTCCCTGCACCAGCCCGGCGATGCAGATTTGGTTGATCATCTTGGTGAGCTGGCCGGCGCCTGCCGGTCCCATAAGCCCGACCATCCGGGCATAGGCGTCGATGACGGGCCTGGCTTTGTCGAAGGCTGCCTGATCGCCGCCGACCATGACGGTCAGAATGCCGTTCTCGGCGCCGGCCTGGCCGCCGGAGACCGGCGCGTCGAGGAACGAGAAGCCGCGCTCCTGTGCGGCCTCCGCCAATTCGCGCGCGACCTCGGCCGATGCCGTGGTGTTGTCGATGTAGACCGCGCCCTTTTTCACGGCCTGAAAGGCACCGTCCTTTGCCGTCGTCACAGAACGCAGATCGTCGTCATTGCCCACGCACGAGAAGACAAAGTCCTTGCCTTCGGCAGCCTGTGCGGGCGTCAGGGCGAGAGCGCCGCCATGCTGGGCGACCCATTGCTCGGCCTTTGCCCTGGTGCGGTTGTAGACGGTGACGTCATGGCCGCCCTTGTTCTTCAGATGCGCGGCCATGGGATAGCCCATGACGCCAAGACCGAGAAATGCCACCGATGCCATGGCTTGTCCTTCCGACGGGTACAGAGATTGCAGTTGCGGAAGGTCTAGGCCATGCCACGGATTCGTCAAGGCGCGCGCCGAGCCATCGACTGGCACAGGTAAGCCTACCGTTTCAGGTGAATGGTGATCCGGCGCTCGATCCATTCGACGCCGTGGCGCAGGATCTCGACCATCACCAGATAGACGATCGCCACCCAGACATAGGCCTGGAAATCGAAGGATTTGGCATAGGCGAGTTTCGCATTGCCCATCAGGTCGTAGACGGTGATGATGGCCACGATGGCGGAGGCCTTGATCATCAGAACGAGTTCATTGCCATAGGGTCGCAAGGCCACGATGATCGCCTGGGGCAGAATGACCTTGCGCAGCGTCTGCAGCTTGTGCAGGCCGAGCGAAGCGGCGCCTTCCCACTGGCCCCTTGGAACGCTCTCGATGGCGCCGCGCAGGATTTCGGCCTGATAGGCGGCCGTGTTGAGCGCAAAGGCGAACACGCCGCAGTTGAAGGCGTCGCGGAAGAACCACCATAGCCCGACCGATTCGAGCTGCACGCGGAAAGAACCGACCCCGTAATAGACCAGATAGACCTGGACGAGCAGCGGCGTGCCGCGGAAGAAATAGACGTAGCAATAGGCAGGCCACGACAGCAACCGGTTGCTCGACATGCGGCCATAGGTGACGGGCAGCGACAGGATGGCGCCGGCCACCATCGACACCGCCACCAGCGACAGGGTGGTTCCAAGTCCCTGCAGGTAGGCCGGAGCATATCGTGCGAAGAACTCGCCGTCCCAGGCGGACACTAGATAGGCCAGTATACCGAAGCCGAAGAGGATCCAGAGACCGACGAGTGCGTATCCCACGACACGGGCACGCGGCCAGCCGCGCGCCGGCGGCGGCGGCCGATCGACGGCAATGGTGTCGGTGACGCTCATCGCGCTTCCCTCTGTCCAAGCGACCGCAAGATGAAGCCGGTGGCGATCGAAGACAGGATTGCCAGGATGAGAAAGACCAGCGCCGCGACGCTGTAGAACAGGAACGAATGTTTGGTGACGCGCGCCGCGACGCCCGCATTGCGCAAGGTCTCGGCGAGGTTGACGACCGAGACCAGGGCTGTGTCCTTGAGCAGGCTGAGCCAGCAATTCTCGAGACCGGGGAATGCGATGCGCAGCAATTGCGGCAGGATCACCTTGCGCATGGTCAGCCACTTCGACAGACCGATCGCATAGCCGCCCTCATACTGGCCCTTCGGAATGGCGCGAAAGGCCGAAAGGAATACCTCGCTGGCATAGGAAGAGAAGATCAGCGAGAGCACGATCATGCCGGCGATGAAGCTGTCGACATCGATCGTCGCCTCGGGTCTGAAGAAGCGGATGATGTATTGCAGCAGGATGGGCATGCCGAAGAAGAACAGGAAGAGCGTCACCAACTCCGGAAGGCCGCGAAACATGGTGGTGTAAATGTTCGCGGCCAGCCGCAGCGAAGGCTCTTCGGATTGCTTCGCCCAGGCAATGAAAAAGCCGATCGTCAGGCCGATCGGAAGCGTGGCGAGCGCCAGCGCGATGGTGACCACCGCGCCATAGGCGATATCGTCAAGCCAGCCATTGGGTCCCCAACTGAGAAGTGTCCATATGCTTTGGGCTGGCATCGAGTGGTGTTATCTCCAGAGCTCCCAGATCGGGTAAGGCGGCAGGGAGACCCTGCCGCCCTTGGAGTGATTATCAGGACTCGGCGCCGTAGACGTCGAACTTGAAGTACTTGTCGTTGATTTCCTTGTATTTTCCGTTGGCCCTGATGGCGTCGATCGCGGAATTCAGCTTGTTGACCAGATCGGTCTCGCCCTTGCGGACGGCAATGCCGGCGCCAGGTCCGAAAATCTCGACCGGCTGCGGCGAGGGCTGGCCGAGGATCTTGCAGCAGGCGCCGTCAGGCGAATCCAGCCACTGCTGCAGCACCACGATATCATCCTCGATGGCATCGAGGCGGCCGTTGGCCAGGTCCGCCTGTTCCTCGGGGCTGCTCGGATAACCCTTGATCGTGCTGTCGGTATAGGTCTTCGAGGCATAGTTGAAATGGGTCGTCGTGGTGGCCACGCCGATACTCTTGCCGGCGAGGTCCTCCTTGGTCACGCCCTTCAGCGTCGAATCCTTCGGCACGGCGAGCGCCGAGGGCGTGTTGTAGTATTTGTGAGTGAAGTCGACCTTCTCGGCACGCTCCGGCGTGATCGACATCGAGGCCACGATGGCATCGAACTTGCCCGCCTGCAGCGCCGGGATGATGCCGTCCCAATCCTGGGCGACAAAGGTGCATTTGACCTTCATCTCGTCGCAGAGCGCCTGGGCGATGTCGATGTCGAAGCCGACGAGCTTGCCGTCCGAGGTCAGGTTGTTAAAGGGCGGATAGGCGCCTTCGGTGCCGATCCTCAGGGTCTTTTCCTGGGCCTGGGCTACGCCGAGCGTCAGCAGCGCGGCCGAAGCGGCGAGCGCGATACGCAGTGCAATACGCATAATGATCCTCTCTTTATGGTCCCGGCCGTCGTTCCGAAACGGCTCTGTGGGGCGGTGCTTTTGACCGCCCGCTGGCCCGATACTCCCACTCTTTCCAAGAAAAAAGCAACTGCAAAACCACGAAAATCGGCAATGTCCTTCTGCCGTTACGTTACTTCTCAAGCAACGAGGCCGGTCGCACGCTCGACGAAGTCGGCTATCGATTTCACGTCGTCGAGATCGAACGCCGGCAGGCTTTTGTCCTCGATGAGGAAGTCGGCCGCGATGGCGACGATCCCGGGATCACCCGCCGAAAGCGGCGTCCGATCCTTCGCGTCCAGGCGTCGGGTTTCGATCTTGAGATGGGCTTCGCGCTTGTAGCCTTCGACCAGCACGATGTCGGACGGCGCAAGCCGCGACAGGATCGCTTCCAGCGCCGGCTCATCCTCTCCGCGCAGTTCGTGCATCAGCGCCCAGCGATTGGCGGAGACGATGGCGACTTCCATGGCTCCCGCCTGCCGGTGGCGAAAGCTGTCCGCGCCCGGCTTGTCGATGTCGAAATCATGATGGGCGTGCTTTACGGTCGAAACCGTCCAGCCGCGCCCAACGAGTTCCGCGACCAGTTTCTCAGTGAGGGTCGTCTTGCCGGAGTTCTTCCAGCCGGTGATGCCGAAGAGGCGCTTGTTCATCTCAGATGCTCTGCAGCAACCGCGCCGCCTTGGCAAGATCGTCGGGCATGTTGATGTCGAAGAAAGGATCGACAGCCTGGCCCGCGGTTTCCAGCAGTAAAAATTCAAAATCCCGCGATGTCTCTCACCATCATCGAGCCCGTGCGCCATCGCGGAAAATCACAGGATTCTCCGCGAGCCTCTCATATGCCGTCCGGGGCCATGGCAGGACCAGTGCTTTCCGCGACGATCCTGCGCCGGCCGACGACTCGCTCACGATAAAGCGCGTAAAGGCCGGAGCCCACGATTGTGCTGGCGCCGATGATCATCGTCATATCGGGGACATCGCCGAAGACCAGCAGGCCGAGCACAATGGACCAGAGCAGCGCCGTATAGCGGAACGGCGCTATGAAGGAAATCTCGCCCGAGCGCATCGCCATGATGATGAATTGATAGCCGATGAGCACCAGCACTGCTGCGAGCGCCAGCAGCGCAGTGGCTTTTCCCGTCATCGGTGTCCAGCCGCCCATCGGGGACAGCAGCAGCGCGCCGACCACGGTCATGGCCAATGCCGTTGCGGTGGAGACGAGCAGCGTGGGGATAGCCTGCGGAATCCGCTTGGTGGCGAGGTCGCGCACCGCGCAGCAGGCGACGCTGGCCAGCGCCACCAGCGAAAACATGCTGAACCCGTCGAAGCCCGGGCGCACCACGACCAGCACGCCGGCAAATCCGGCAGCGATCGCCAGCCAGCGGCGCCAGCCGACCGCCTCGCCGAAGACAAGGGCCGCGCCCATTGTCACGGCCAGCGGCAGTGCCTGCAGGACGGCCGAGACGCTGGCGATCGGCAAATGGGCAAGCGCGACCAGGAAGGTCACCGTCGCGCCGGCCTCGGCAAGGACGCGCAGCGCCACCAGCGGCTGTAGCATCGAGCGCGGCCGGACCAGCGCGCCGCGCTGCCAGGCAAGCAGGCCGACGAAGAGCGAGGCAAATGCGCCTCTGATCAGCATGACCTGCGCCATGTTCATCGACTGTGACGAATATTTGGTGATGGCGTCATTGAGGGTGAAGCCGGCCATCGCCACCACCATGAACAACGCACCGCGAAGATTGGGAGAAAGGGGCAAGAGTTCTACCGGTTCTGCTTTGAAAAAAGCCTGTAGCAGCCGGGACCGAAACAGCAATGACAAAGGGCTGGGCCACGGCCTTGATCGCGGCCCAGAATTTCAACCGCGGATGGCCGACCGTACGTCTTCGGCGCCAATACCTCGTTGCCGTCCTTGCCCGAGATCGTCCAGTGGAAAGATCAGCCGCCGGTGACGCTCATATGCCGCGACACGGAGGGGCGGCTGGTGCGGCGGTCGATGATGAAATCATGCCCTTTCGGCTTGCGCCCGATCGCCTCGTCGATCGCCGCGCCGACCAGGTCGTTGCCTTCGGACGCGCGCAACGGTTCCCTGAGATCGGCGGCATCCTCCTGGCCCAGGCACATAAAGAGCGTGCCGGTGCAGGTCAGCCGGACGCGGTTGCAGCTCTCGCAGAAATTATGGGTCATCGGCGTGATGAAGCCGAGCCGGCCACCGGTTTCCGCGACATGGACATAGCGGGCCGGACCGCCGGTCTTGAACGGGATGTCTGTCAACGTGAACTGGCGCTCCAGCGAGGCGCGCAGCAGCGACAGCGGCAGGTACTGGTCGGTGCGGTCGGCATCGATCTCGCCCATCGGCATGGTTTCGATGACGGTCAGGTCCATGCCGCGGCCATGCGCCCAGCGCATCATCTCAGGCAATTCGGCGTCGTTGAAATCCTTCAGCGCCACGGCGTTGAGTTTTATCTTCAGTCCCGCCGCCTGCGCCGCATTGATGCCGGCCATGACCTTGCCGAGATGGCCCCAGCGGGTGATTGCGTGGAACTTGTCGGCATCGAGCGTGTCGAGCGAAACATTGATGCGCTTGACGCCGCAATCGGCGAGCTCGGCAGCAAAACGCGAAAGCTGCGAGCCGTTGGTGGTCAACGTCAGTTCTTCCAGCGCGCCGCTTTCGAGATGACGCGACAGCTGGCGGACCAGGTGCATGATGTTCTTGCGCACCAGCGGCTCGCCGCCGGTGAGGCGCAATTTGCGCACGCCTTTTGCGATGAAGACGCTGCACAGCCGGTCGAGTTCCTCGAGCGACAGCAGGTCCTTCTTGGGCAGGAAAGCCATGTCCTCGGCCATGCAATAGGTGCAGCGAAAATCGCAGCGGTCGGTGACCGACACGCGCAGGTAGCTGATCGTGCGGCCGAAGGGATCGATCATGTCCATGCGTGAAGCGTTTCCCGTGGCTGTGAACGACGGCGTTATATATCGCTATGTGATACGATCCGGCCTGTTGTTCAAGATAGCCGCTCTCGATCTTTGGTAACATTCCCTGACCGACACCGGATGTCGGCTGCCTGGTACGGGCTTTTCCAATCCGGCGAAGCGGCGTAGGGAAGGGCGGTTCGAAACGGAAAATATCATGACCGCGCCGAAGGAACTGCGGGTCTCCAAGGACCGCAAACTGCTCTCCGTGACCTTTCCCGGCCACCAGCCATTCGAGCTGCCGGCCGAGCTGCTGCGCGTCGCCTCGCCGTCGGCCGAGGTGCAGGGCCATTCGCCCGACCAGCGGGTGACTGTTCCCGGCAAGCGCGATGTCACCATCCTCAAAATTGAACCGGTCGGCAACTACGCGGTGCGCATAACCTTCGACGATTTCCATGACACCGGCATCTTCACCTGGAATTACCTGCACACGTTGGGCCACGAGAAGGATGCGCGCTGGAATGCCTACCTTGCCGAGCTTGCGCAAAAGGGTCTCAGCCGCGACCGTTAGCCGGCGGGCGTCGTCAAGATGTCATGGAGCCGGAGTAGGGGCGGCGGATTGGGAGACGAGACAATGTCCATCATAACCACCGTCGAACAGCTTGAAGCGCTCTATGGCCTGCCCGGCGAAGCCTCGGTGGTCAAGGAAGTCGACCACGTCATTCCCGAATACGCCGCCTTCATCGAGGCCTCGCCTTTCGTCGCGCTGGCGACGAGCGGGCCGGAAGGGCTGGATTGCTCGCCGCGCGGCGATCTCGCCGGCTTCGTGCGCATCGTCGATCCGAAAATCCTGATGATGCCGGACCGGCGCGGCAACAATCGCGCCGATTCGCTGAAGAACATCATTCGCGATCCCCGCGTCGGGCTGCTGTTCCTGGTGCCGGGCTCCGGCACGACGCTGCGCATCAACGGCCGCGCGCACATCACCACGGATGCCGCGCTTTGCGCGTCGTTCACGGTCGACGGCAGGCCGGCACGCTCGGTGACCGTCATCGATGTCGATACGGTCTATTTCCAATGCGCCCGCGCCATCGTGCGGTCGGAATTGTGGAACCCCGCAAGGCATGTCGACCCGAAGACCCTGCCGACGCCAGGAAAAATCCTGGAGATCACCAGCCGCAGGAACATCGACGGCGCCGCCTATGACAAGGAATGGCCGGAGCGGGCGAAGAAGACGATGTGGTGATCCGCCGGACCGCAATGGCGGTCAGGCTTCCTTCAACACCTCGTAGATCTTGCGCATCTGCTCGCCGATCATGTCGCACTGTTCCGGCGTCGACTGGCTCATCGCTTTCTCGATCAGCGCCATGTGCACCTTCAGCGCCTGCATCAGCAGCGCCTCGCCGGCTTCGGTGAGGGCCAGCCGCAGAATGCGCTTGTCCTTCTCGTCGCCTTCGCGGCGCAGCAGGCCCCGAGCCTCAAGCTGCGGCAACAGCATGGTGATGTTGGAGCGGCCGACGAGCAGCTTGCGGGCGAGATCGTGCTGCGACATGCCGGGATGGCGATAGAGATTCATCAAAACATCGAGCTGCGCGGGTTTCAGATCGAGCGGTGCCAGCTTCACGGCAAGCGTGCGCTCCAGCACATGGCAGGCGCGCGCAACCGCGACCCAGTTGCGAAACCGCGGGTTGTCCCAGGGCAACTCTTGTTTATTGTTCATCTTTGAACTATTATGTTCATGCTTGAACGTATGGATGGATTCCCACTATGGCATCATTCGGACTGAAGGTCATCCGGGGTATATTCGGGGCCGCCGAACATGTCGCCCCGCGCCTTACGGGGCGCGCCGCATTCGAGTTGTTCTGCCGTACACCGAACGCCAGGGTGCTGAGCGAGGGCGAACGTCGCGCCGTCGACCGAGCGGCAGATTTCATGGCCGAAGCGCGGCATCACCGGCTGAAGGCCGGATCCGGCTGCATCATGGCGCATGAATTCCGTCCGGAGCCGGGCAGGGCATCCGCCGGCACGGTTCTCGTCGTCCATGGCTGGCGCTCGCGCACCGAATACATGCGCATGCTGATCGAGGGCTACCGCGCCGCCGGCTACAGGGTCGTCTCGCTCGACCTTCCCGGCCACGGCCAATCGCATGGCCGGCGGTTGAACATGGTCAATGCCGTGGATGCGGTGCGAATCGCGGGCGAATGGTTCGGCCCATTCGCGGCGGTGGTCGGTCATTCCTTCGGCGGTGCCGTCGCTGCCAATGCAATTGCTGGATCGATCAGGAACATTGCGCCGCTGGCGGCCGGGCGCCTGGTGCTGATCGCCGCGCCCAGTTCATTGCCGGCCATCTTCGCCGACTTCAGCCGCATGCTCAATGTCGGTCCGCGCTCGCAGGCCGCCATGGCGGACCGTGTCGAACATCTTTCCGGCCGGCCGCTCAGCGAATTCACCGGCGATCGCCAGCTTGCCCAGGCGCCGGTGCCGACTCTGGTCATACACGCACCCGACGATCGCGAAGTCTCGGCCGATCATGCCAGGCGCTATGCCGGTGCCGGTGACCATGTGCGGCTGCATTGGGCCGAAGGGCTCGGCCATCGCCGCATCCTGGCGGACAAGGGCGTGGTGGAACGCGCCGTCAGCTTCGTGGCCGCGCACCGGGAGCCGTCGCTGGTCCATTGAACCCCAATCAGGGCTCGCCGGGTTCCACCGGCAGTCCGGCCGCCTTCCAGGCGGTGTAGCCGCCAAGGATATGCTTGACCGGCGACAATCCCATGTCCTGCGCGGTCTTGGTGGCGAGCGCCGAACGCCAGCCGCCGGCGCAGAAGAAGACGAAGCTCTTCCCCGAAGCGAAGAACGGCTTGTGGTAAGGGCTCTCGGGATCGATCCAGAATTCCAGCATGCCACGGGTGACATGTTTGGCGCCGGGAATCCTGCCGTCGCGTTCAATCTCGCGAGGATCTCGCAGGTCGACAAAGATGGTGCCTTCGTCCTCGATCAGGGCTGCCGCTTCCTCCGGCGAAAGCACTTCGATCTCGGCATTCGCCTCATCCAGCAGTTCGCGATAACCCTTTTTCACCGTCCGATCCTCCCGGCCCGTTTAGACTGGCGCTCCGTCCGTTCGGATTTCGAGCACAACGCCCGGCGTTTGTCATCCCGCGTCGGTACCGGCCATCGTCTTCCAGGCGGCTATTGCCCCCTCCACGGTCGCCATGGCCACACCACGTTTCGGCGAAGCCGATGAGGTCGCCGGCATGGTCGCCTGGCTCGCCGGTCCCGAGGGTCGCTTTGTGACCGGCGCCGCACTGACCATCGATGGCGGCGCCAACGCCTGACGTGGCCGCCCCGCTTCGGCGGCCGGAGCCGAGTGTGTCCGCTCCGGCCGTCACGATGTTGTGAAACCGTTCTGCCACAGCCGCTCCAAAATTTATGAAAGCTTAACGAAATCGGTATGAATCGGTATAGTCGCGTCTTACATCCGCCATGCGGTGGGCAAGACGCACGAGCGTGCGGAACGGAGCCGGTTGCGGCTGGAGCGGGTGACCATGAAATTGCCGGGAAACAAAGCTACCGCGTTGCCGCTTGCAGCGCTCGTGGCGACGCTGGCCCTGGGTACGCCGCAAGCAGGCGCGCAGGGGCTTTTCGACATGCTTTTCGGCGGCGGCGTAAGGCACGAGCCGCGAGGTGAGTTTCCCCCTCCGCCGCCAAAGCGCAAGCCAAATCCCAAAGTATCTGCCGGCGGCGGCGGCGGCAGCGGCAGCGTAAAGATCAGCAGCCCTTCCTACTACACCTACAAAGCCGACAAACTTGTGCGCGTCGACTTCTCGGCGCTTACGGCAGCACCGCCGCCGGCAACGCCGCAGGACGCTGCCTTCGTGCCGTCGGCCACCGGCAATGCCTTCCGCGAGGCAATCGCCGGACTGAGCGACTACGAGCTCTATGCGGAGCCCGATATCGCCAAGGCGCTGATCGCCTATTATTCGGCCAATCCGGATTTCATCTGGGTGACCGGAGCGAACGCCAACAGCCGCGCGCAGGATGCGGTGCGGGTGCTTGGCGAGGCGGCGAGCTACGGCCTGGCACCGTCCGACTACACGGTCGACGTGCCGACCGCCGCTGCGTCGACTGCCGATGCCGCCGCACGTCTGAAGGAGTTCGTACGCTTCGAAATGGCGCTGTCGGCTCGC
The DNA here is from genome assembly GCF_020165515.1 of Mesorhizobium sp. BR1-1-13. Classification (NCBI taxonomy): domain Bacteria; kingdom Pseudomonadati; phylum Pseudomonadota; class Alphaproteobacteria; order Hyphomicrobiales; family Phyllobacteriaceae; genus Mesorhizobium; species Mesorhizobium sp. BR1-1-13. The sequence goes on along the minus strand of NZ_JAIUIH010000010.1, from coordinate 64,942 downwards.
GTGCTTCGCTATGTCCATGATGCCCAAAGCGGCCGCGTCGAACCCAACCGCATGACCGGCTACTATGACTTCCCCGCCAAGCCGATCGACATGGAAGGCGTTTTGAAGACGCTGGCGCACACCCAGGAAGTGCGCACCTATCTCGAATCGCGGCATCCGCAGAACGCGGAGTACCAGGCGCTGCGCGTCGAACTGGAGTCGCTGCAAGCGAGCGCCGAAAACGAGATCGTCGTCGATCCCAAGCTGTTGCTGAAGCCGGGCGAAACCAGTCCGGAACTTCCCAAGCTGCTGAGCCTGATCGCCCGCAATCTCGACGACGAGACAGGCGGCGCCTATGGCGAAGTGCTGTCGCGGCTCGTCACCAGCGACGTCTACCTCCCTGAGCTGGTCCCTGTCATCAAGGCGGTGCAGCAAAAGGCGGGCATGAAGGGCGACGGTGTCATCGGGCCGCGCACCGTCGCGTCACTGGCCGGAACGTCCAAGGCTGACCGGCTGCTCAAGGTGCAGGTGGCGCTGGAAGAACTGCGCTGGCTGCCATCCGATCTCGGCAGCCCGCGTGTCTTCATCAACCAGCCGGCCTTCACGGCGAGCTACATCGACAATGGCGAGGAAAAGCTGAAAACCCGTGCGGTCATCGGCAGGACCACCAACCAGACCGCCTTTTTCTACGACCAGATCAAACAGGTCGACTTCCATCCTTATTGGGGGGTGCCGCAGTCGATCATCGTCAACGAGATGCTGCCGAGATTGCGCAGCGATCCGGGTTATCTCGACCGGGCCGGCTATGAGGTGACCGATTCGCGCGGCAAGCGCATCCCGTCATCGGCGGTCAACTGGGGCGGCTATGGCGCGAACATCCCCTACAGCGTGCGCCAACTGCCGAGCGAGGCCAATGCGCTGGGCGAATTGAAGATCCTGTTCCCCAACAAGCACGCCATCTACATGCACGACACACCGCAGAAGTCGTTCTTCCAGCGCGACATGCGCGCGCTCAGCCATGGTTGCGTGCGTCTGCAGGATCCGCGCGGCATGGCGGCTGCGGTGCTGGGCACCTCGGTCGACGATATCGCCGAGAAGCTGAAGCACGGCCATTCGACCGAGAATGTGACGCGCACGATCCCGGTCTATGTCGCCTATTTCACCGCATGGCCCGACATGTCCGGCAAGGTCGAATACTTCAACGACGTCTACGACCGGGACACGCGGTTGAAGCAGGCCCTGGACGCTACGGAAGCGGCACGCTCGCCATCGACTTGATCGGTAACGCTGCGAGAGGGCGCCGGAAGCCGGCGTCACGCCCAGCGATCAGCCAATAGACAAGCCCGGCGACCAGACCGGCAGCGGCGATGATGCCCATATCGGCCCAGCGCTCCGAGGCTATGTCCTCCAGCGCGCTCGGCCAGATCAGGGCAAAGCCGCCGACCGCCGCCGCACCGCCGAAGAGCATGTGCAGCCAGAAGCTGCGCAACGAGAAGAATTCGGCAATCAACGCGAACACCAATGTCTGCGCCCCGGTCAGCACGATCGTCAGGAAATAGATGAACATGTCGAGCGGCGGCACCACCAGCGCCGCGATCGGCGTGACGCCCATGAGGTCGAAATACCGGGGCGCATTGGGCAGGGAACTCAACACGGCGTAGATCGCGACGATGGCGATCAGGCCGACCAGCACGGCGACGAGATAGCCGGCAAGCAGCATCAAGATACGTTTCAACACATGCCTGGCCGTCGCCATGCATACCCTCCTGTGAAGCTCCGCTGTAATCAGCCATCAAAGATGCATTGGCGCAAGGTCGGGCACATCTCGCGCCGCAGGCTCGGCGTTTTCAGATGGGGACCGGTAATCACCGCGGGGAGGGATCGTAGAACGGGTTGCCTGCCCCCGCAGGTACTCCTGACGAAGCTACCTGGGCTCGGCCGTCACCGGATCATAGGTGATTTCGACCTTCGCCTTGTCGGCGGTGTAATAGGTGACGGTATAGGCGCCGTCATCCCAGTCGACCTCTTTGACATAGCGGAAGCCATCGCGCTGTTCGACCTTGGCGATGATGTCGGACAATTTCTTGGCATTGGGTGGCGGCAACGGCTTGTCGTCCGCGGCAAGAGCCGGCCCGGCAAAGAGAAGAACGGCGATGCTGGCCGACAGAAGAAGTCTGGACATGATTTTCCCTCAAGTTTCCACGCACAAAAACTCGCTGGTGTGCGGGTTGGTTCCTTATGTGGAGCGCAAGACCATTTTCACAATTCGACCGCAATCACACGGCACGCGAGTGGCTCGATTGCTGGATAAATAATTGGAACGGTTCACAACCCGCGAAGCCCGCATCGATGCCGCCGCGCACCGACTGCTCGACCGGTTGCCGGAAAGTGGCGTTTTTGGCAGGCTGACGGAATTTCTGGTCTTCGGTATCAAACAGGCCTTTGCCTGCCTATTCGGCGGCGCCATCCTGGCTTTGATTATCGCAACTAAGCTTTATTGGCCTGATGCAATTGGCCTTGCCCGCTATGATTTTCTGTTTCTCGCTGCCCTTACCATCCAGATTTCTCTGCTTGTCTCGAAGCTTGAGACCCTTGCCGAAGCCAAGGTCATCCTTATTTTCCACATCGTCGGCACGTTGATGGAGCTCTTCAAGACATCTGCCGGCTCATGGATGTATCCTGAACCCAGTTTCTTTCGTATTGATGGTGTTCCGCTGTTTTCAGGCTTCATGTACGCCGCGGTCGGCTCATATCTGGCACGCGTAACGCGCATTTTCGAGATGCGCTATAGTTTTTATCCGCCCATATGGGCCACGATGCTTCTGGCTTCGGTCATCTATGCCAACTTTTTCACCCACCATTTCATCATCGACCTGCGTTACGGGCTCTTTGTCATCACCACGCTTCTTTATATGCGGACAACGGTGCATTACCGCGTTTTTCGGTTTCAACACCGCATGCCGCTGCTTCTCGGCTTTCTTCTCGTTGCACTGTTCATCTGGTTTGCAGAAAACATCGGGACCTGGTCCCGCGCCTGGATTTATCCTGGTCAGTCCAACGGCTGGTCACCGGTGTCGCTGCAAAAGCTCGGCGCCTGGTACCTGTTGATGATTCTGTCGTTCGTGCTGGTCACGCTTGTTCACCGACCGCAACCGAAACAAGGGACGAAATTGCCGGTGGGTTTTCAACCAACGACAGTTGGTACTACTGCGGGACACCTTTCCACCGAAAGATTGCTCCACAAATTCCCTTCTAAAGCTGGACGATGAATACGGACGACAGTTTTCAGAGGCCGATCCGCTGGGCACGTTTGCCAACATCAGGATCTGCTCGTCCAGCAATCGGCTCGAGGGCGTCCACATATTCAGGAAGGAGATGGTGGGCGATGCAGGGATTGAACCTGCGACCCCACCCGTGTGAAGGGTGTGCTCTCCCGCTGAGCTAATCGCCCGCTCGTTGCCCGAAGGCCAAGCGAGCCGCGATATAAGGGAGGCAGGCGCGGTAAGTCAAGGCGATGTCCGACGTTCTTGCAAGGATCGGATTTCCGGTCTTCGGCACCTATCCCGGGCGAGCCATCAGTATGCGGCGGCGGTCATCAGCCGCTCTACCAGATCCAGCGTCAGCGCGTCGAAATGCGAGATCACCGCCGAGGGCTCGAACTCGCGCACGTGGCGGTCGGTGTAGCCGAAATCGACCGCCACGACCGGAATGCCGGCCGCTTTCGCCGTGTCGATGTCGGTCTGCGAATCGCCGACCATCAGGGCGCGGTGCGGGTCGCCGCCGGCGCGCTTGATGGTTTCGGTGAGGTGGCGCGGGTCGGGTTTGCGGAAGGCGAACGTGTCCTGTCCGGCAATCGCGGCGAAGTGTTTGGTCAAGCCGAGCGCTTCGATCAGCGCCAGCGAGTTGGCCTCATATTTGTTGGTGCAGATGGCCAGGAGATAGCCTGCTTTCTCGAAGCGCGCGATCGCCTCGAGGACGCCGGGGTAGGGACGCGATTTGCCGGGGATGTTGAGGGTGTAGTGATCGAGGAACAGTTTCAGCAGCCGGTCGTGTTCCGCGACGTCGAGGGATCGTTGCTGCGCGGCGTGCGCCCGTTCGATCATGACGCGGCCGCCATGGCCGACGAAACGTTTGAAGCCGGCTTCGTCGACGGCCGTGAGCGCGCTGGCGGCAAGGCTGTGGTTGAGGCTGTCGAGCAGGTCCGGCGCTGTGTCGATCAGCGTACCGTCGAGATCGAACACGATGATCGGGCGGGTCATGATCCATCCTGGGCAGTTTATGCAATGGCAGGCGATAAAGGCTGCGGCGCGTCAAGGCAAGCGCCGGGCAGGCTCGTTCAGGCAAGCAAGCTCCCCGGACCGGGCATTCGCGACGAACCGCCGGGCATGAAAAACCCGCCAGAGCGGCGGGTCCCGGCGCAAACCTGCACCATAGGCAAATATGTAGCATAACTGCCTTCACCCAGTCAATGGCTTATAAGAAAAAATTCCTATGAATGTTGCCCGCGCATCGCTCGCCGAGCGCGCGGGCACACCATTGACGGGAGGCCGAACGTCATCAACCTACGCCGCTGCAGGACTTTGACCAGACCGGCAAAAATGGTAGGAGCCGCAAACACCAGGTTCCGGGGCGGTAAAAGCGGCATGGATGCAAGACAGTTGAAGGTCGAAGCCGCGCGGGCGGCCCTTGCCCATGTCACCGACGGCATGCGGCTCGGCATCGGCACCGGCACCACCGCCGACGAGTTCGTGCGGCTGCTTGCCGACAAGGTGGCCGCCGGCCTGACCATCATCGGCGTACCGACGTCCGAGCGCACCGCCTTGCTGTGCCGCGAGCTTGGCGTGCCGCTGTCGACGCTGGAAGAGACGCCGGAACTCGATCTCACCGTGGACGGCGCCGACGAAGTCGACCCGGCGCTGACGCTGATCAAGGGCGGCGGCGGCGCATTGCTGCGCGAGAAGATCGTCGCGGCGGCTTCCGCTCGCATGATCGTCATCGCCGATCGCTCCAAGATGGTCGAGACACTCGGCCGTTTTCCACTGCCCATCGAGGTCAACCCGTTCGGCTTGCGCGCAACCGAAATCGCGATCGGCAAGGCGGCTGCAAGGCTCGGCCTTTCCGGTCCGGTTACATTGAGGATGACGGGCGGCCAGGCTTTTGTTACAGACGGCGGCCACTTTATCCTCGATGCATCTTTTGGCCGCATTCCGGATACAAGAGCGCTATCGAATGCTCTCCACGCCATTCCCGGCGTGGTCGAGCACGGTCTTTTCATCGGGCTGGCGTCAGCGGCCATCATCGCCGGGGGCGATGGCATCCAAACCGTCCATGCCGCCTGAAAAACAGGGAGTTCTATCGACCATGATGTTGCATAACCGGGTTCGCCGCTTGTCCGTCCTTCTGGCGGCCTCGGCCGTCTTCGCCTTTTCTTCGCCGGCGTTCTCGCAGGACGTCACGGAAGCGCACCTGAAGGCGGCGCGCGCCGCGGTCACCGCGATCCATGCGACCGACCCGTTCGACAACATCCTGCCGCAGGCCGCCGCCGCCCTCGAATCGCAGCTCATCCAGAAGAACCCCGACATGCAGGAGCTGATCGCCAAGACGATCAGCGAGAAGGCGCTGGCGCTGGCCTCGCGCCGGGCCGACCTGGAGAAGGAAGCGGCCCTTGCCTATGCGAAAGTGTTTTCCGAACAGGAACTCAACGACATCGCGACCTTCTACAATTCGGACTCCGGCAAGAAGCTCCTCGAGAGCGGCCCGGCCGTGACGCGCGACCTGGTGAAGGCGGCCGATATCTGGCAGAACGGGCTTGCTCGTGACCTCGCCCAGCAGGTCGGTGAAACGCTGGCCGCGGCGGCCAAGGCGAAAGCGCCGGCAGCGCCTGCCGATGCGGCTGCGCCCGCGAATGGCGCCGCCCCCGCCGATGGGTCGGCCCCTGCCGACGACACGCAGAACTGATCCTGCCATCTCAAACGGCCCTGCGGCCATCTGTGAAGCCCGGCTTGTCCGGGCTTTTCTTTTGATGCTTTGCGGCCTACCTGTCACTCACATTTTCCGAAGCTCAAGGAGCCGCGCGATGGCCGCTTACGACTATGATCTTTTCGTCATCGGCGGCGGTTCGGGCGGGGTGAGGGCGGCGCGCGTCGCCGCCGCGCTCGGCAAGCGCGTCGGCATCGCCGAGGAGTACCGCTTCGGCGGCACCTGCGTCATCAGAGGCTGCGTGCCGAAGAAGCTCTATGTCTATGCTTCGCAATTTCCCGAGCATTTCGCCGATGCCGCCGGCTATGGCTGGACGGTGCCGGAAGCCAGTTTCGACTGGCCCACGCTGATCGCCAACAAGGATCGCGAGATCAGCCGTCTGGAGGCGATCTACAAGAGGAACGTCGAGGGCGCCGGCGGCGAAGCCTTTCACACGCGCGCCATGATCGTCGACCCGCATGTGGTGCATCTTCTGGACCAGGACCGTACCGTCACCGCCGACCAGATCCTGATCGCCACCGGCGGCCGTCCGGCGCCGCACCCGGCATTGCCCGGCCACGAACACTGCATCTTCTCCAACGAGGCCTTCGACCTCAAGCAGTTGCCCAAGTCGATCATGATCGAAGGCGGCGGCTATATCGCGGTCGAATTCGCCAACATCTTCCATGGCCTGGGCGTCGACACCACGCTGGTCTATCGCGGCAAGGAGATCCTCAGCCGATTCGACATGGACCTGCGGCGCATGCTGCACGAAACGATGGAGAAGAAGGGGATCAAGATCCTTTGCCCCGCCGTGTCGGAATGGATCCGCAAACGGCCGGACGGCCGGCTCGACGCGTTGCTCACCGGCGGCCAGTCGCTGACGGTCGACCAGGTGATGCTCGCCATCGGCCGCATCCCCAACACCGAGAATATGGGGCTGGAAGGCATCGGCATCGAGATGACCGCGACCGGAGCGATCCAGGTCGACGCGTACTCCCGCACCAACGTCGAAAATATCTGGGCGATCGGCGACGTCACCAATCGCGTGCAGCTGACGCCGGTGGCGATCCACGAGGCGATGTGCTTCGTCGAGACGGCCTTCAAGGGCAACCCGACCGCGCCGGACCACGACACGATCGCGACCGCGGTGTTCTCGCAACCCGAGATCGGCACGGTCGGCCTGTCGGAAGACGAAGCCGTCAAGTGTTTCCCCGACATCGAGATCTATCGCGCGACATTCCGGCCGATGCGGCACACCTTGTCCGGCCGCGACGAAAAGATGCTGATGAAGCTGGTGGTCGATGGCGCGTCGAAGAAGGTGCTCGGCGCGCACATATTGGGGCCGGATGCCGGCGAAATGGCGCAGCTTCTCGCCATTCCGCTGAAGGCCGGGCTGGTCAAGGATGATTTCGACCGCACCATGGCCGTGCATCCGACGGCCGCGGAAGAGCTTGTGACCATGTACAGGCCGACTTACCGCGTGAAGGATGGCGAGCGCGTCGGCTGACACAGACGCGCCGCGGCAGGATGCTTGCCGCGGCGCAGTTGGGCAGAGCTGCTACAGCAACGTGCCGCGCAGGATCACCTGCGCCACCGAGAAATAGATAACAAGCCCGGTGACATCGACCAGCGTGGCGACAAACGGCGCCGACGCGCTGGCCGGATCGAAGCCGATGCGTTTCAAGGCGAACGGCAACATCGAGCCCGACAGCGAGCCGAAGGTGACGATGCCGACCAATGCCGCTCCGACCGTCGCGGCGATCAACGGCCAGTGCGGTCCGTAGTCGTAGAAGCCGAAATACTGCCAGAGCGCGATGCGGCAGATGCCGACGACGCCGAGTATCGCCCCGAGCAGGAGGCCAGTGGGCAATTCGCGCAGCGCCACCCGCCACCAGTCGCGCAGGCCGATCTCGCGCAACGCCAACGCGCGGATGACCAGCGAGGTCGCCTGCGAGCCGGAGTTGCCGCCGGAACTCATGATCAGCGGAATGAAGAGCGTCAGCACGATCGCTTTTTCCAGCTCGCTCTCATAGCTTTGCATCGCGTTGGCCGTCAGCATCTCGCTGATGAACAGCGCGCACAGCCAGCCGGCGCGCTTCTGGATCATGGCGAGGAAGCTCATCTTCATGTAGGGCTCGTCGAGAGCCTCCATGCCGCCGAAGCGATGCACGTCCTCCGTCGTCTCCTCGATCATCGTGTCGATGATGTCGTCGATGGTGACGATGCCGAGGATCTTGCCATGGTCGACGACCGGAACGGCGAGCAGATCGTATTTGGAAATCGTCTGCGCCAGGGTTTCGCGATCGGTCAAAGGCGTGACGGTCACCGGCACGCGGTCCGGCGCCACCAACAGGATCGAATCGTCAGGCTCGCCGGTGATGAGCCGGCGCAGGCCGGTCGAGCGCATGAGCAGATGCGTCTCGGGATCGACGATGTAGATGGCGTAGACCGTTTCGCGCGTCCGCTCGACCCTTCGGATGTAGTCGAGCGTGCGGCCGACGGTCCAGTCCGAGGGCACGCTGACGAACTCCGTCGTCATGATCGAAGCGGCACTGCCTTCGGGGTAACCGAGGATCGAGAGCAGGGTTGCGCGCAGCGGCGGCGCCAGCACGCCGAGCAGCTCGGAGCGGGCGGGTTCGTCGAGATCGCGCAGGATGTCGGCCGCGCGATCGACCGACATGGCGGTGAGCAGCTTGCCCGCCTTGGCGCGAGGCAAGGCCTCCGCCAGCTCGGGCGCGCCCTTGAGCTCCGGCTGGTCGAAGATCTCGACCAGCCGTTCGAACGGCACTTCGCAAAGCAGCTCGGTCGCCGTTTCGCGCGACTCGCGGTTGAGCGCTTCGACCACGTCTGCGACATGGTCGTTTGCAAGGATGCGGGCGATGGCCACGGCCTCGTCGTCCGCTACGGGGGAAAAATCGTTCATGGTTCACTCCTTGCCGTCCGGCAAGACGTGAACCGTCGAGGTCACGTCAGGGCGGACGGCGGTTGCGTTCGACTGTGACTGTCGCCAGGCATGGCGCGGTGACCTTTCCGCTCGCGGGTTCGAGTTTGATGTCTGCGAGCGGGCGCAACATAGGAGCTCGCCTTGCCCTGTCAATCGAGGTGATCGAGGAAAATGCGGGCAACATGCCCCAGTCGCGAGACTGTGATCGCTGAAGCGTGTCGCGCCGAAACGGTAAAATGACTGGCCGGCCTATGCCGCGGCGAGTCCGGCTACTTCTGCTTCAGCCGGCGCGGGAAACGCAGCCATTTATCGTCGACCGGCCTTGGCACCGGCCCTGGCTGTGCGAGAATGGTGGTGAGCTCTGGAGGCAGGCTCGGAACCAGCGGCTTCTTGGTGGCGACGCCGTCGGCGATCGCGACGATCGAGTGGTAGAACTCGGCGCCAGTGACCGATCGCGGTGCCACCGCTTCATGCATGACGCTGATCACCGTTACATCGGGGCAGTTGTCCTTGATCGCCTGGTGGAAGGCAACCTTGCCTTCCGGATCGAGTGCGCCGGTCGCCTCGTCGAGGAACAGCAGCCCGGGTTGCTGGAGCACGATGCGGGCCACCACCAGCTTCTGTTTCTGGCCGCCGGACAGGACCTGGTCCCAGCTTTTGCCTTCGCGGCTTTCGTCGCCCATATTCTCGATGAAGTCGCCCAGGCCCGCCTTGTGCAGCGCGGACGCGACTTGCGCGTCGCCATGGTCGTGCTCGGAGCCCGGCAGGCAGACCAGCTGCTTCAGCGACACCTGCTGCAGCTTGACCTCTTGGGCGGCATAGAAACTCTTCACCCCTTCGGGGAAGACGATGGTGCCGCGGCCGTAGGGCCACAGGCCGTTAATGGCCTTGATCAGCGAGGTCTTGCCGCAGCCGGATTCGCCTTTCAGGAAGGTCCATTCGCCGCGCCGGAAGCGCAGGTTCGCCGCTACGAGGAAAGGCGTTGCGTCCTCACCCTGATGCGCCAGTTCGAGCTTCTGGATAGTCAAGCCGAAAACCGGGTTCTGGCTGGCGTAGCGGAAGTCGGAACGGCCGCTCTGGCTGTAGAATTCCTGGGGGTGCTGAACGTTCTCGATCGCATTGGCCAACTCGGTGACACGCTGGCTGTTGGCGCGCAGGGTGGCGATGGCGGGCATGACATGGATGAACCACGAACATTGGCCTATCAGCGAATTGACCAGTTCGGAGCCAGTTATGTAACCCTTCAGGTCGAAGCCGTTGTGGATGAACGGCACAAGGCCCGGCCCGTAGGCAACAATACGGGCGCCGATGAAATTGTAGATCAGCTCGAACGACATGTAGACGGTGTTGACGATGTTGAGCCGCGTCCACGTCCCGTCAATATCGCCATAGAGGCGGCCATGCATGGTCCTCTGCACGCCTTCGCCGCCCGAGGCCGCGACATGGAAGCTGCGGCGCAGGAATGTCGTCAGCTCGCCACGGTAACTGCCTTCGGCCTGCTGCATCCTGACATTGAGACGCTCGAGCATGCCACCGAGCTTCACCGCGATCCAGGTGTTGAGCGGCACGTAGATGGCGACGGCAAGGAGGGCGAGGATGGCGCTGCCATAACTGCCGAGGAATTCAAGCCCCTTCACCTCGACCGAGGTTTCGAGCAGCTTCTGGCCGACGAAATAGAGCGAGGTGGCGACACCCAGCACGCCCATGGCCAGGCCGATCGCGCCACCGGTCATGTCCTTGATCGATTCCTGGACGCGCTGATCGATGTTGTCGGGGGCCGGCGCGCCATTGCCGGTCGACGCATGCTGGGCGTGGAAATGGGTGTGGTTGCCGTCCAGCAGCGCCTCGTTGAAACGGCTGTCGAGCCAACCGCGCCATTTGCGGTGCAAGGTTGCCGATACGAGATTGCGGATGCCGGTGAAGCCCGCGTCCTTGAGCACCACCAGCAGCACCAGGATACCGGCATTGGCCAAAAGCGTCTGGAGCGGGGTGGTGTTGGCGGCGTCGTGGAAGAAGGCGATCGAGTTGACCAGTTCCCCGGATGCTTCTGCGAACCAGACGCCGGCCTTGCTGGACAGAGCGGTGAGCAGCGCGATCACCAGCGTCAGCGTCCAGGCCTCCTTCCACCGGTCCGAGACCCAGTAGGCCCGCATCAGGCCCCAGAAGCTGCGCATCGAGGAAACCGGGGTCAGAAGCGATCGCCTTGCGGCATCGCTGTGTAGTCCATCCGTTCCTGACAGTTGCGGTGGTCTGCCGACCCGAATCACAATCCCGCCCAAACCTTTTTTGTTTTGTTACGGATGGTAACACCAATTGATCATTTTCCATTAATTTTTATAGGGATGCAGCGGGATTGAAGTGGAGGCCGTGGCTGCAGGGCAACAGGTTCGGCTTCCCGAGCGTCGCGCCAAAGCCGACGAAAAGGGGATTTAAGCTAGTGATGTCAGGTAATTACGCGGCATCAGAGCGCGGCGTTTCTACCTTCCCTTAGGGAAAGCAGTCGCACGAATTTGTGACCCGCTTGGCCTGCCCGGCAAGCCGGCTTTTCATCCCAGGCTAATCAAAATTCCGGAAAACACGTCGCCCCTGGACGGCTGATTCTTCGCCGGCATGTCCACGCCGGAGGTCCGGAAATGACCTGACACGCTGGGCAAGCCGTCGATCGACCGGACCGGCGGCATCAGCGCAGACCGCGAGGCCGGGAAAGCCAACGTGATCGCGGAACCCACCGGCCAGGCGTTGCCTCACGCCCGGGCAGGGCTGTTTGAAAATCCTGCGTTGAAGGTCGGGCTCAATCGACTTTTTCCAGTTCGCCACGCGCCTTGGCGGCGGCTACCTGGCGGATGGCGTCGGCGAGCGTGTCGACGTCCTGCGCGCCCATCACCGCATATTTTCCCTCCAGCAGGAAGCATGGCACGCCTGATATGCCCATGCGCGACGCGGTGGCGATCTCGGTGCGAACCGCCTCGACATCGGCATCGGTCGGCAAGAGCGTCTCGACAACGGATGCATCCATTCCGGTCTCGCGCGCCGCCTCGACCAGCACGGCGTGATCGCCGATGTTGGCGCCTTCTTCGAAGTTCAGTTGGAACAGGCGGCGCACCAGCCGGTTCTGCACGTCCTCGCCGGCCGCACCGGCCCAGCGAATGACGCGATGGGCATCAAGCGTGTTGGGCGCGACCTTGATGGCGCCGAAAGCGAAGGAAATGCCTTCGGCTTCACCGAGCGGCTCGATCCGGGCGTGAATCTGGCGAATGTGTTCGTCGCTACCGAACTTGGCCAGCATGTACTCGCGGCGATCCTTGCCTTCCGGCGGAATGGTCGGGTCGAGCTGGAACGGCCGCCAGCGTATATGCACATCCACCTCGCCGGCGGCGGCGACCGCCTTGTCCAGCCGCTTCTGGCCGATGAAGCACCATGGGCAGACGACGTCGGATACCACGTCGACGGTGATCGCATTCGCTTGGCTCATCTCGATCTCCTGAACGTTTGGGTGCCGTGCACTTCCCCGAGAACCGGGCTTCCACTCCTCGGGCCCATGCTCAGTTCGGCTTGCGCCACCAGGTCGGCAACTGGTAACCGAATATGGGCGTCTTTTGCGGATGGTCCAGATAATTCCAGTAAGCGATCCATTGCTGCGTGTTGTACTGCATCGGCACCATGTAATTGCCGGAGATCAGCAGCCGGTCGAGTACGCGCACGGCGGCGACGTAGTCCTCCTTGGTACGGGCGCGCAACATGGCCTCGATCGCAGCGTCCACCGCGGGATCGGCGACGCCGGCGAGGTTGAACGAACCTTCAGCCTTGGCGGCGGAGGATGACCAACGCCCGATCTGCTCGATGCCGGGCGAGAGCGAATTGTTGAAGCCGCTCGACCCGATCAGCACCTCGAAATCGAAACGCTGCTTGCGCGATTGGATCTGATCGCCGTCGAGGCTGCGGATGGAGACATCGATGCCGATCTTTTTCAGCGTGCGCTGATAAATGCCGGCGAGACGCTCCTCGTCCTGCGAGGCCGTCAGGATCTCGAAGCCGAAGGGCTTGCCTTCGGGGTCGAGCATCGTGCCGCCCTGCAGGTGGTAGCCGACGCTTTTCAGGAGATCGAAGGCAGCCTTCAGCACCTTGCGGTCCTGGCCCGAGCCATCAGTCACCGGCGGCCGCCAGGTTCCGTCCATGACGTCGGCCGGCACGCGGCCGGGGTAGGGCGCCAGCAACGCCTTTTCCCTGTCGTCGGCCGGATGGCCGAGCGCGGAAAGCTCGGAATTCTGCCAATAGCTCATCGTGCGCGCGTATTTGCCGCCAAACAGGTTCTTGTTGGCCCATTCGAAGTCGTAGAGCATGCCGAGCGCCCGACGCACCATGGGATTCGAGAATTTCGGCAGCCTCGTGTTGAACAGGAAACCGGTCACGACGGGCGGAATGCCGGTATCGAAGTTTTCGGCAACCACCTCACCCCTATGGAAGGCGGGAAAATCCAGATCGCGTTCGCGCTTCACCGGATCGCTATCGTCGTCGATGGCGCAAAGGCCTTTCTTGAACGCCTCGAGCTTGGCATTGGCGTTGAGGAAATATTCGATGGTGATCTGGTCGTAATTGTCGAAGCCGCGCTTGGCCGGAACATCCTTGCCCCAATAGTCCGGGTTGCGCTTGAAGACGATGCGCTGGCCGGGCGTCACCTGTGCGATCCTGTAGGGGCCGCTGCCGATCAACGGCTTCAGCGTCGTCCTGTCGAAAGTCTCGATGTCGAAGGCGTGCTTGGGAATGATCGGCGTCAGCGCGATGATCAGCGGAAACTCGCGATCGGCCTTGTCGTTGAAGGTGAACCGCACGCTGTGATCGCCGGTCTTCTCAAGCTTGGCAATCCTGGCCATGCGGTCGCTGTAGGGCGGACGGCCTTTCTGCGTATAGGCATCATAGGTGAACAGCACGTCCTCCGGCGTCACCGGCTGGCCGTCCGACCATTTTGCATTCGGGTTGAGATGGAATTCGATGCTCTTGCGCTCGGGATCCATGTCGGCCGACTCGGCAAGCAAGCCATAGAGCGTGAAGGCCTCGTCGGCATTGCGCTGCATCAGCGGCTCGAAGACCAGATTGCCGAAGATCGTGTCCATCATGCCGCGCGCCGTGGTGCGCAGGCTCTTCAGGATGAAGGGGTTGAGATTGTCGAAACTGCCGACGACGCAATAGGTGATGCTGCCGCCCTTCGGCGCGTCGGGATTGACGTAGTCGAAATGCGCATAGTTGGGCGGTAGGGCCGGCTCACCCTGCATGGCAATTGCATATCTGGGTTCCGACGCCGCTGGCTGGGACGAAAGGACGAAAAATGATGTCGCGGTGATCAGCCAAACGAGAACGCGGCCCATGACCGTCTCCTTACCGGGTCGGCTTGATGATTCGGTGCGCACCCTAGCATGAGGCACCGCCAATGTTCGTTGCCAAGAATCGCAGATTGCAGGCTGGATTCGGCACCGCTTGCAGTGTAACACGCCGTCCGAAGTCATTCTGTTGCCTCATTTCGGCAACAGGTAGCTGGACCACACGGCGCGAAGAAGCCGGTCCCGGGATCATTTGAGAGGAAGTGCACGACATGACGAGCCTGAACAGCAATGCGTACCGCCTGTCGGTCATGGCCGCTGGCGTGATCGGCTTTCTGGGCGCGGCAATTCCCGTTGCTTCCGCACAGCAGCAACAACAGATCCCGCAGGGCTGGTTCAAGGCTTGCACAAAGCAGGAAGACGTCGACATCTGCAACGTGCAGAACATCACCACCGCCGGCAACGGCCAGTTGGTCACCGGCGTGAGCCTGATCGAGCTGAAAGGCAAGGTGAACCGCAAGGTGTTCCAGGTGACGGTTCCGACCGGTCGTCTGGTTGGTGCCGGCATTGGCCTCCAGATCGATACCGGCAAAACGCAGAAGCTTGAATATGTGGTCTGCTTCCCCGACCGCTGCGTTGCGGAAGTACCGCTGACCGATCAGCTCGTCGCCTCCTTCAAGAAGGGCCAGGCGATCACCTTGACCTCGATCAATTTCCAGAACCAGCCCAATCCGATCAAGGTCGCGCTGCAGGGTTTCAGCGGCGCCTATGACGGCCCGCCGCTGCAGCAGTCGGACATCGAGGACCGGCAGAAGAAGCTCCAGGATTTCGTCGCCAAGAACAACCAGGACTTCGCCAAGAAGCTCAAGGAAGAGCAGGACAAGGCGAAGACCGCGAACTGATCGGTTCGGGCATTCTCAAAGTCACACAAAAAGCGGGGTCATGCCCCGCTTTTTTGCTTCTGCACCTGACCTGGCTGATCAGTGCCTGGACTGCCGTTTCGGCTCGTAGCGCCCGTCCGGCTTTTTGTCGAACATCTCGTTGATCTGTGGATGGCGGACCGGTTCTCCCGACTGGTCCTCAAGCAAATTCTGCTCGGACACATAGGCGATGTATTCGGTTTCCGAATTCTCGGCGAGCAGATGGTAGAACGGCTGGTCCTTGCGCGGGCGCACGTCGACGGGGATGGCCTCGTACCATTCGTCCGTATTGGCGAATTGCGGATCGACGTCGAAAATGATTCCCCGGAACGGAAACAGCCGATGGCGAACCACCTGTCCGATCGCGAATTTGGCTGTTTTCATCGTACTCACCACTGAATTCCTTGGCTTTATTTGGCGCAGACTCCGAGTCAATTCAATCCCGAAGCGTTTGTGCGTCCTCAAGCTGCCTATGATGCGGAGCAAAGATTTTGGGCGGGCGGCCGGCCATCGATGCCTGCCGGCAGCAAATGTGTTCGTAAGCTCACCGCTGGCGCGCTTGCTTCCCCAGGCCTCCGCCAAGCGCCGCAAACCCGCTGCCGGGACGGAGCCCTTCGCGCATGAAGAAAGCGCGAAGCGGTGCAAAACCGCCAAGCACGCCGAGCCCGGCGCCGCGCGCCATCTGCGCCGGCAACATGTCGGAAAGCAGCGACATGTTCAGCAGATTGACCGCGCTGCTGCGCGCCAGAATATCGGGCCGGCGCTTGAAGTCATAGACGGCGAGGGCTTTCGCGGTCCCTGGGTCTTCATAATTTTCATTCGCGATTCCAATAAGATCGTCGATATCCCTAATGCCGAGGTTGAGCCCTTGTGCGCCGATCGGCGGAAATACGTGGGCGGCTTCGCCGACAAGCGCCACCCGGTCGCGCGCAAAGCGCAGCGGCGTCGCGGTTGCGAGCGGATAGACCTGCCGGCCCGGCTCGACCGTCACCCGGCCCAGCATCGACTGCATCCGCTGTTCGACCCGCAGCGACAACGTCGCATCATCCAGCGCGGCGAGTTCCTTGGCGGTCTCGGGCTTTACCACCCAGACCAGGCTCGAGCGGTTGCCGGGCAGCGGAACCTGCGTGAACGGACCGGTTTCGGTATGGAGCTCGGTCGAGGTGAAGGCATGATCGCGGCCGTGAGCGAAATTGAGCACCAGCGCTGCCTGGGGATAAGTCCGCGCGGCAGTCGAGATTCCCGCCGCCTGGCGCGCCGGCGACAGGCGCCCGTCGGCGGCAACCGCCAGGGACGCCTCGATCACGCTGCCGTCGGCAAGGGCCGCGCGCGCCTTGTCCGCGCCGAGATGCCAGGCGTCGACCATGGATGTCAGCCATGCGATCCCGGAATGCGCGCCAACCCTGCCGGCGAGCGCGGGAATGAGGACGCTGTTGGGCAGGTTGAGCCCGAACTGATCCTCGTCGATCTCGCTGGCGCGGAAAGTGACGACCGGACTGCGGATCAACCGGCTGGTCGCGTCGACGATGCGCATTACCTTGAGAGGGGCGGCCTGTGGCTTGATGTCGGCGAGGACGCCCAGCCGCTCAAGCACCTTCAAGGCAGGGTTCATCAGAGCCGTCGTGCGGCCATCGGGGGCGGCTGCCTCCGGCCCGACGAGCGTCACCGGGAAGCCGGCATCAGCGAAACCGAGCGCGGCGATCAGCCCTGCCGGCCCCGTGCCTGCGATGAGTATCCGTGCTGTTTTCTGATGCTCCAAGATCGGCTTCCGGCTTGCAATGCTAGGCAGCCCACGCGACCCGCCACTCGATGAGCATATAGGTCAGGTCATACAGCTTGATCAACGGGGCGATTCGGCCCATTCGAAGGTCATGACCGGCCGCCAGGACGACTTCAGCCATCTCGACAGCGCAGGCCGTGCGACGGCCGATATCGCGCGCAACCCGCGTTTGACGGTGAACCTCGTTGTCGGCGCCGGCATCCTGCTTGCCTGGCTGTCCCTGGCCGCAATGGCGATCCGCGCCGCGGAGGGACGCGCCGCGGGTATCGGCGCGCCCGGCGACGCCTTGTTGAAAACCCTGCCGCAGCTGCCGTTGCCCGATTCCCTGGCCCGGTTCTTCGCGCTGTGCCTCTCGGCCGCGCCCCTGGACGGAGATATCGGCCCGCGCGCCGCTGCGCTGACGGCAATGTGGTTCCTGATGGCGACCGCGACGATGCTGCCCTCGGCGGCGCCGATGATCCGAACCTATTGCGAGATCGCCGATACGGCCAGGATCAGGCATGAGCCGGTCGTCCATCCGCTGGTGCTGGTATCAGGCTATCTCTCGATATGGCTGGCCGCGTCGGCTGGGTTTGCGGCGCTGACGCTCGCCCTCGATGCGTTCGCCTCGTCAGGCCAGATGCTCGATCCAGTCCTGGGCATTGCCGGTGCCGTCGCCCTGCTGGTTGCCGGCTTCTACCAGTTCAGCGGCTTGAAGGAGGCCTGCCTGAAGAAATGCAGGAACCCGTTCGCGATCCTGTTTTCCAACTGGAGCGCGCGGCCTACAGCCATTTTCAGGCTCGGCGTCGCGCAAGGCATCTGGTGCCTTGGCTGTTGCTGGGCACTGATGCTGGTGATGTTCGCCGTGGGCGTGATGAACGTCTTCTGGATGGCGCTGATCGGCCTGTTCACCCTGATCGAAAAACAAACCGCAAGCAGGCTTCCTACCCGGCTGGCCGGTGCGATACTGCTTGTCTGGGCAGCCGCGCTGCTAGTAGTCTCGCTATGAGTGGGGGAAACTCGATGACGGATCCGAGCTGGGCAATGAAAGGGGAGCTCGTACTCTCCTGCAATTGCACGGTTTTTTGCCCTTGCGTGCTGTCGCTGGGCAGCCATCCTCCGACCGAAGGCTATTGCCAGACCTGGGCGGGTTTCCGTATCGATGCCGGTCATTTCGGAGAGGTCGACCTGTCAGGCCTTAATCTCGGGCTGATCATGGAAATCCCCGGCTATATGAGTCGCGGCAACTGGACCGCTGGCCTGTTCATCGACGCCAGAGCCTCGATCTACGCCGTCAAGGCGTTGACGAAGATCTTCACCGGCAAGGCGGGCGGGACGACGTCGCTGCTTTCGATCCTCGTCGGCAAATTCCTCGGTGTCGAACAAGTGCCGATTACCTATGAGACACGCGACAAGACGCGTATCTTCCAGATACCGAAGATCATCGATGGGGCGGTCACGCCAATTGTCGGCAAGGACCGCGACAAGGACACCGTGATCAGCAATTCGGAATATTGGATCGCGCCGGAGATCATCGTGGCCAAGTCCGACAGGAGCAAGATGCGAGCCTTTGGTCGCAACTGGAATTTCGGCGGCCGTTCAGCCGAAATCTGCAAGCTGGACTGGCAGGGCCCGTGAGCAAGAACACAACGGCCAGGAAAGCCGCCAAGAAAATCGCCGACCGGATTCCGCGGCCGAAGAAGAAAGTCACCTGGCCGCAGGCGCGCGCCTTTTCGGTGCATCTCCTGACTGCCTCCGGCTCGTTCCTGGCCTTCCTGTCGCTGGTGGCGGCGAGCGAGGAGCGCTGGACGGCCATGTTCTGGTGGCTGGGGCTGGCGCTGTTCGTCGACGGCATAGACGGGCCGATCGCGCGCAAGCTCGAGGTCAAGGAAATCCTGCCGACATGGTCGGGCGAGCTCCTCGACAACATCATCGACTATGTCACCTATGTGCTGATCCCGGCCTTCGCGCTCTATCAGCGCGGCTTCATGGGCGAGGGCCTGTCGTTCCTGTCGGCGGCCATCATCGTAGTGTCCAGCGCGATCTACTATGCAGACACCGGCATGAAGACGAAGGAGAATTTCTTCAAGGGATTTCCCGTTGTCTGGAACATGGTGGTGTTCACGCTGTTCGTCATCGAGCCGGGACAATGGGTCTCGTTCGCGGTGGTGGTGGTGGCGGGCATCCTGACATTCGTTCCGATCAACTTCATCCATCCGGTTCGGGTGGTGCGGCTGCGGCGCATCAATCTCGCGATGACCCTTTTGTGGTGCGCTTTCGGCGCGCTTGCGCTTGCGCAAGCGGCACTCGCGGCCTTCTATGACCAGATCGGTGTGCTGGGCGCGCAGGTCAGCACCTTCATAAAGATTGGCATTACCGTTACCGGGCTCTATCTCGCCTGTATCGGTGGCATCATGCAGTTCTTTCCAAATCTCGGTGCCAAAAAAGCCTGATCGGCAAATTTCTCAAGGAAGCCCACCATGCCTAAAGCAGTCCGCATCCACGCCCATGGCGGTCCGGAAGTCCTGGCCTATGAGGACACCGATCCCGGGCAACCGGGATCGGGGCAGATCCTGGTCAGGCACACGGCAATCGGCCTCAATTTCATCGACGTCTATTATCGCTCCGGTCTTTATCCGCCGCCCGGCGGGTTTCCGCTCATTCCCGGCAGCGAAGCCGCCGGTTCAGTGCTGGCAGTGGGCGAGGGCGTCGACTGGCTGAAGCCTGGCGACCGGATCGCCTATGCCGTCGCCACAGGCGCTTATGCGCAGGAGCGCGTCATCGATGCCAGCAAGGTCGTCAAGGTGCCGGACGGCATCAGCGACGAGCAGGCGGCAGCGATGATGCTGAAAGGCATGACCGCCGAATATCTCTTGCGCAGGACCTTCAAAGTCAAGGCAGGCGACACCATCCTGTTCCATGCGGCAGCCGGCGGCGTCGGGCTCATTCTCGGCCAATGGGCGAAGCATCTGGGCGCGACCGTTATCGGCACGGCAAGCTCGACCGACAAGATCGAGCTCGCCAAGGCACACGGCTTCGACCATGTCATCAATTACAAGGAGCAGGATTTCGTCGCCGGCGTTGCGGCCATCACCGGCGGCAGGAAATGCGATGTCGTCTATGACTCCGTCGGCAACGACACATTCCCGGCCTCGCTCGACTGCCTGAAGCCGCTCGGCATGTTCGTCAGCTTCGGCCAGTCGTCGGGACCGATCCCGCCATTCTCGATGTCGCTGCTGGCGCAGAAAGGCTCCTTGTTCGCCACGAGGCCGACGTTGTTCGTCTACAATGCAAAACGCGAGGATCTGGACGCCTCGGCCGCGGCTTTGTTCGAGGTCGTGCTCAGCGGCGCCGTCGAGATCAAGATCAACCAGCGCTATGCACTGAAGGATGCGGGCAAGGCCCATGCGGATCTCGAAGGCCGCCGGACCACGGGTACGACCATACTGGTTCCCTGACGGGAACTGCCCTGGTTTTCATCTCTCTGCCGCAGGTCTGGGCACGGTTTGCGCGAAAAGCCGGCCCGCCGCGTGGTTGCGCGAAGAAGACTGATCTTTGCCCTTGAGTTTCCGCTGAAATTCTTGAAGCTCTTTCAAGTCGAGTGCTGCTTTCGCATGAGAGCTGGCCGCGCATACGATGCTTGCGGGAACACAGAACATATCCGGGAACCCGGATGGGAGGCACTGTGAGTGCAAATCATAACGGAGCGAATCTGCTTGAGGTTCGCGGCCTTACCAAGATTTTCGGCACGCTGACGGCGTGCGATCATGTCGACCTCGACATAGCCAAAGGTGAGATCCACGCGCTGCTCGGCGAGAACGGCGCCGGCAAATCGACGCTGGTCAAGATGCTGTTCGGCTCGCTGGAACCCAATTCCGGCGAGATCTTCTGGAACGGCCAAGCCGTCAGAATTACCAGCCCGGGCGTCGCGAAAAAGCTCGGCATCGGCATGGTGTTCCAGCATTTCTCGCTGTTCGAGGCATTGACGGCGGCCGAGAACATCGCGCTTTCCCTGGATGACGGTTCGCCGATCAGCAGCATCGCCGCCAAGGCGAGGGCGCTTTCCTACAGCTATGGTCTGCCGCTCGATCCGGAATCGCTGGTCGGCGACCTGTCGGTGGGCGAGCGCCAGCGCATCGAGATCATCCGCTGCCTGCTGCAGACGCCGCAGCTCATCATCCTCGACGAGCCGACCTCGGTGCTGACGCCGCAGGAGGCTGACAAGCTGTTCGAGACGCTCGAACGTCTGCGCTCGGAAGGCAAATCGATCCTGTACATCTCGCACCGGCTGGAGGAGGTCAAACGCATCTGCGACCGCGCCACCGTGCTGCGGCACGGCAAGGTGGTCGGCCACTGCAATCCGCGCGAGGAGACTGCCGCGTCCTTAGCCCGCATGATGGTCGGCAACGAAGTGCAGGCCGTGGTGCGGGCGCCGGTCGCGGGCATCGAAACAGCGCAGTCCCTGCTCGAAATCCGCGGCCTCAGCCGCAAGCCGGCGACGCCGTTTTCGATCCCGCTCAAGAACATAAACCTCACCGTCCGCGCCGGCGAGGTGATCGGCATCGCCGGCGTCGCGGGCAATGGCCAGGGCGAGTTCTTCGAATCCGTTTCCGGCGAAGTCCTGCAGCCGGATGCCGCTTCGGTGCGTATTCGCGGCAAGGATGCAGGCAGCCTCAGCATCACCGGGCGCCGGCTGCTGGGTGCCGCCTTCGTGCCGGAAGAGCGCCTCGGCCATGGTGCCGCGCCGCGCATGCGGCTCTCGGAAAACCTGCTTCTGTCGCGCCATGCCACCGACGGCAGGACCTTTGTGGGCACGGGCGGAATGGTCAAGAGCGGCACCGTCTACGCCGCCGCCCAGCGCATCATCGAGGCGATGGACGTGCGCAAGAGCGCGCCAGATCCGGAGGCAGCAGCGCTCTCGGGCGGCAATCTCCAGAAATTCATCGTCGGCCGCGAACTCGACCGCAGGCCTGACGTCATGGTGGTCAACCAGCCGACATGGGGTGTCGACGCGGGTGCCGCCGCCCATATCCGCCAGGCACTGATCGAACTTTCCCGCAGCGGATCAGCGGTGCTGGTCATCAGCCAGGACCTCGACGAACTGTTCGAGATATCGGATGCGATCGCGGTGATGCACAATGGCGAGCTGTCCAGGCCGCTGCCGATCGCCGAAGCGACCTTCGAAAAGATCGGCCTGCTGATGGGCGGCGCCGAACCAGGCCACGCCGAACACACGCTGGAGACGGCATGATGCGCCTCGAACTCGTCAAACGGCCGCAGCGTTCGGCGCTGTTTTCCATGCTGTCGCCATTCATCGCCTTCGCGCTGACGATCATCGCGGGCGGCATCATGTTCGCGCTGCTCGGGGTCAATCCGTTCAGCGCGTTCAACATCTATTTCATCGAGCCGATCAGTCAGGTCTGGCAACTGCATGAGCTGGCGATCAAGGCGGCGCCGCTGATCCTGATCGCGGTCGGCCTGTCGGTCTGCTACAAGGCCAACATATGGAACATCGGCGCCGAGGGCCAGTTCATCTTCGGCGCCATCTTCGGCTCGGCCGTTCCGGTGCTGTTTCCTGGGTTCGAGGGCCCGCTGGTGCTGCCGCTGATGCTTCTGCTGGGCATGGTCGGCGGTGCCGCCTACGCGGCCATCCCCGCATTTCTGAAAACCCGCTCCAGCACCAACGAGATCCTGACCAGCCTGATGCTGGTCTATGTGGCACAACTCTTCCTCGACTGGCTGGTGCGCGGACCGTGGCGCGACCCGCAGGGCCATGGCTTCCCGCAGACCATCCAGTTCGGCGACTCGGCCATCCTGCCGGAGCTGATGCCGGATGCCGGCCGCGCCAATTGGGGCTTTGTGTTCGCGCTGGTCGCGGCGGTGCTGGTGTGGCTGATGATGAGCCGCATGCTCAAGGGTTTCGAGGTTCGCGTGCTCGGCTCCAGCCCAAGGGCAGGGCGCTTCGCCGGCTTCGGCCTCAACCGCATGGTCTTCTTCGCCTTCCTGCTGTCGGGCGCGCTGGCCGGGCTTGCCGGCATATCGGAAGTTTCCGGCGCCATCGGGCAACTTCAGCCCGTCATTTCGCCCGGCTACGGCTTCACCGCCATCATCGTGGCGTTCCTTGGCCGCCTCAATCCGCTCGGCATCGTTGCGGCGGGCCTGGTGCTGGCCTTGACCTATCTCGGCGGCGAGGCGGTGCAAAGCGCGCTCGGCATCTCCGACAAGGTGGCGCGCGTATTCCAGGGCATGCTGCTGTTCTTCGTGCTCGGATGCGACACGCTCATCCATTACCGCATCCGGCTGATCGGTCTGGCGCTGACCAAATCGGAGAGTGCTGCGAAGCTCGAGGCCGCGCCAAAGTTGAAGGAAGCCCGCTGATGGACATCACCGTCAACATCCTCCTGACCATCGCCACGGCGGCGACGCCGCTGCTTATTGCGGCGATCGGGGAACTGGTGGTCGAGCGCTCCGGGGTGCTCAACCTTGGCGTCGAAGGCATGATGATCATGGGCGCGGTCGGCGGTTTCGGCGCAGGCTATCTGACCGGCTCGCCCTGGATCGGGCTCTTGGCGGCCATCGCCATGGGCGCGCTGTTCTCGCTGCTGTTTGCCGTCATGACGCTGTCGCTGGCCACCAACCAGGTGGCGACCGGCCTGTCGCTGACGCTGCTCGGCCTCGGCCTCTCCGGCATGATGGGAACCAGTTTCGTCGGCCAGCCCGGCGTCAGGTTGCCCAATCTCGATATTCCCGGGCTCAGCTCCATCCCGGTGGTGGGCAGACTGCTGTTCGGCCAGGACCCGTTGTTCTACATCTCGATCGCACTGACGGCCGCCGTGATGTGGTTCCTGTTCAGGACGCGCACCGGGCTGACACTGCGCTCGATCGGCGACAGTCACGCCTCGGCGCATGCGCTCGGCATCAAGGTCATCCGCTACCGTTATCTCTCGGTGATCTTCGGCGGCGCCTGCGCCGGTCTTGCCGGCGGCCATCTCTCGCTGGTCTACACGCCACAGTGGGTCGAGAACATGAGCGCGGGCCGCGGCTGGATCGCGCTTGCGCTGGTGGTGTTCGCGTCCTGGCGGCCGTGGCGGGTGCTGGCGGGCGCCTATATCTTCGGCGCGGTGTGGATCGGCCAGCTTCATGCACAGGCTTTTGGCATTCCAGTGCCTTCGCAACTGCTTTCTTCGTTGCCCTATCTGGCGACCGTCGTGGTTCTCGTTCTAATCTCGCGCAACAAGCGTCTGACGATGATGAACACACCGGCTTCCTTGGGGCAGCCATTCGTTCCGGATCGTTGACAACAATAACAAGACGGGAAGCTCCAAGGCTTAACTCAGAGAGGTAACATGATGAAAAAACTGCTTATTGCCCTGATGACGACGACAGCGGCATTTTCGCTGGCCGCGTCCGCGGAGGCCGCCGACAAGCTGAAGGCATGCTGGGTCTATACAGGCCCGATCGGCGACTTCGGCTATTCCTACCAGCACGACCAGGGCCGTCTCGAAGTCGAAAAGGCGCTCGGCGACAAGGTCGAGACCGCTTATCTGGAGAACGTCTCCGAAGGGCCCGATGCCGACCGCGCTTTCGAGCGTCTGGCGCGCGAGGGCTGCAAGATCATCTTCGGCACGTCCTTCGGCTTCATGGACGCCGAAGTGAAGGTCGCCAAGAAGTTCCCCAAGGTGATGTTCGAGCACGCCACCGGCTACAAGACGGCGGACAATCTCGGCATCTACAACGCGCGCTTCTATGAAGGCCGCTATGTGCTCGGTCAGATCGCGGCCAAGGAATCGAAGTCCGGCGTCGCCGGCTACATCGTCTCCTTCCCGATCCCGGAAGTGGTGATGGGCATCAACTCCTTCATGCTCGGCGCGCAGTCGATCAATCCGAATTTCAAGGCCAAGATCGTCTGGGTGAATTCCTGGTTCGATCCGGGCAAGGAAGCCGATGCGGCCAAGGCCCTGTTCGACCAGGGAGCCGACATCATCGTCCAGCACACGGATTCGACCGCGGCACTGCAAGTGGCCGAGGAGCGCAAGCTGCACGGCTTCGGCCAGTCGTCCGACATGATCAAGTTCGCGCCGAACGCGCAGCTGACCTCGCTGACCGACGAATGGGGTCCCTACTATATCAGCCGGGTCCAGGCCGCCATCGACGGCACCTGGAAGCCCGACAATGTCTGGCTGGGCATCAAGGACGGCGCGGTGAAGCTCGCGCCCTACACCAATATGCCCGACGACGTGAAGGCGATGGCCGAGGCGACCGAGAAGAAGATCGCCGACGGCTGGAACCCCTTCACCGGACCGATCGCCAAGCAGGATGGCACGCCGTGGCTGAAGGACGGCGAGGTCGCCGATGACGGCACGCTGCTCGGCATGAATTTCTACGTCAAGGGCGTCGACGACAAGTTGCCGCAATAGGTTTCACGTTAGGTCCGACAGGGAAAGGGCGCCGCGAGGCGCCCTTTCTCATTCGGCGGCTTGCGCGGCCGCCGGGACATGGCGAAACCGCGCCAGACCGGCGTCCACCGCGAGGCTGAGCCGGATCCTGAGCCAACGCTGCACCGGCCGCTCGAAATAGCGCCAGATCGCCCACGACACCAAAACCATGAGCGCCACGCAGGTCCACGCTGCAATCCATTTTCCGGCCAGCGGCGTCAAGGCGTTGATGAGGAGATAGCCGGCATTCTGGTGAAGGAGATAAAGCGGGTAAGTCAGCCCGCCGAGAGCCAGCGTGAACGCCGACGGTCTGATCCGGTCGCGCAGCAGGACAGCGCCGATCAGCGCCGCGTGCATCACCACGTTGGCGGCCACGAGATGGGCGGACGAGACCGCAATGCCGTAGTGCCCGATCATCCACTGTTGCGTCACAGACAGCGTATAGCTGGAGAGCACGAAGGCGGCCGCCAGCAGCAGCAAGGCCGGCACTGAGCGACCATGCGCGTGGAGATGATGGACCAGCATGCCGGCGGCGAAGAATGGGCCGAACTCGGTGAGAAACAGAAGCCGCGCCGCGCCGCTGCCGAGGAAGAGTTCGTTGACGGCCGAGATCGCCAGCCAGCCGAGGATCAGCGCCAATTTGCATCTCTGGAAAACGCCGGCAATAAGGGCCAGCGTCACCCATCCGTAGAAAACCACTTCGAGCACGACCGACCAGTAGACGCCGTCCATGAAAGGCTGGCCGAAGGCCGGCGCGAACATTATGAGATTGGCGAGATACTGGCTGAAGGAGGCTGGGAGCAGTGGCGTGCCGGAAAAGGTGATAACCGCGAAGCTTATCGTCATGCAGAGCAGAAAGCCCGGATATAGACGCGCGAAACGCGCGACGGCGAATCTTTCCCAGCCGCGGCCTTCCGCCGACCATGCGATGACGAAACCGCTGATCAGAAAGAAAAGATTGACGCCGAGATAGCCGTACAGAGCGAGCGGCGCGGCATGAGGATAGCCCGCCGTGAGAAAGCCGTCGGCGGCCGCGCCGCGGAAGAAATAGTGAAACAACACGACGGCCAGCGCCGCCGCCAGCCTCAACAGGTCCAGCGTCGCGATATAATCCTGGCGGACAGGTTTGGGATCCATCCTTAGTCCCTGCGTTTACGGCCCGGAAACCATAAAGCAGGCGGCGACCAAACAGGGTAAATGGCCGGAACTATCGCGAAATGTGGTAAATCGCAGTCCTCAGACGGCCGAACCGTAGAGATCATAGGGGTCGGCGCGATCGACCTTGACGGTGACGATGTCGCCGGCGCGCAGCGGGCGGCGCGACTGGATATGGACAGAGCCATCGATCTCCGGCGCATCGTATTTGGTGCGGCCCTTGGCCGATGTGCCATGTGCTTCGTCGATCAGCACCGGCAGGCGCTTGCCGACCTTCTTGGCCAATTGCGTCGCCGAGATCTTCTGCTGGCGCTGCATGAAGCGATGCCAGCGCGCCTCCTTGATTTCCTGCGGCACCTGCTCAAGGCCGAGTTCGTTGGAGCGCGCGCCCCGTACAGGTTCGTATTTGAAGCAGCCGGCGCGATCGATCTTCGCTTCATCCAGCCAGTCGAGCAGCATCTCGAAGTCCTCGTCGGTCTCGCCGGGAAATCCGACGATGAAGGTCGAGCGGATGGCGAGGTCGGGACACACATCGCGCCAGCCGCGAATGCGCTCCAGCGTCTTTTCGCCATGTGCCGGCCGGCGCATGTTCTTCAATACCTGCGGCGAAGCATGCTGGAAGGGAATGTCGAGATAGGGAAGGATCTTTCCCTCGGCCATCAGCGGGATGACGTCGGCGACGTGCGGGTAGGGGTAGACATAGTGCATGCGCACCCAGATGCCCAGCTTGCCCAGTTCCTCGGACAGATCGAGGAATTTCGCCCGTACTTCACGGTCGCCGAACATGCTGGTCTGATATTTGATGTCGATGCCGTAGGCGCTGGTGTCCTGCGAGATGACGAGGAGTTCCTTGACGCCGGCCTTGGCCAGTTTCTCGGCCTCGCGCAGCACATCGGCCGCCGGCCGCGAGACAAGATCGCCGCGCAGCGCCGGGATGATGCAGAAGGTGCAGCGGTTGTTGCAGCCTTCCGAAATCTTGAGATAGGCGTAGTGGCGCGGCGTGAGCTTGACGCCTTGAGGCGGCAGCAGATCGATATAGGGATCATGGCGCGGCGGCGCCGCCTCGTGCACGGCCGCCATGACGCTCTCATAGGCCTGCGGACCGGTGATGGCGAGAACGTTGGGATGCTTCTCGCGGATGACGTCAGGCTCGGCGCCCAGGCAGCCGGTGACGATGACCCTGCCGTTCTCCGAAAGCGCCGAACCGATGGCGTTGAGCGATTCATCGCGGGCGGAATCGAGGAAGCCGCAGGTGTTGACGACGACGAGATCGGCGCCGTCATGTTTGCGCGCGATCTCGTAGCCCTCGGCGCGCAGGCGCGTGATGATGCGTTCGGAATCCACCAGGGCTTTGGGGCATCCGAGACTGACGAAGCTGACGCGCGGGGCGGACATGGGCAGGTTTCCAATGGACCTGAACCGGAAACGCTGATCCGGCTCGAAGTCGCGACATATTGCGGTTTGCACGGCTCTGGCAGGAGCTCAATTCGGGCGGCGCAATAGCACGGCTTCCCTGATCAGGCAAACAGGCTTGGCAAGCGACGGTAACGGCTCAGTGCCCGCTTGAGCCGAACCATGGTGCCAGGAAAGCGAAATGCTCGGGAAATTGCTGCACAGCGCCGTCGAGAAGCATCTTCACGGCGACGTAAAGGATGATCAGCAGGCCAATATAGGCGATCCAGCGGTATTTGTGCAGCAGGCGCGCGACAAAGGACGCGGCGAAGCCCATCAGCGCAATCGACAAAGCAAGGCCGATGATGAGGACAGTCGGATGGTTCATGGCCGCTCCCGCCACGGCCAGGACATTGTCGAGCGACATCGACACGTCGGCAATGACGATCTGCCAGGCGGCCTGCGAGAAGGTCTTGCGCGGCGACTTGCCGGCGATGGTGCCGTCCTTGTCGAAATCGCCATTCGACAGCGCTTCGGTCGCGTCGCGCTCCTGCTCGTGGCTGACGCCCAGCTCCCGCCACATCTTCCAGCACACCCACAGCAGCAGCAGGCCGCCGGCGATGAGGAGCATGGGGCCAATTGTCAGCAACCATTGCGTGATCAGGGCGAAGAAAATGCGAAGGACGGTGGCCGCGATGATGCCGACCAGAATGGCCCGTTTGCGCTGACTGGCCGGCAGGCCGGCCGCCGCAAGGCCGATGACGATGGCGTTGTCCCCGGCCAGCGCAAGATCGATCGCGATTACCTGAAAAAGGGCCGATAAGCCTGCGGCAGTAAATATTTCCATCGACCTGGAAGCCCTTGCCTGTTCGCCGAGTGTTCGTTATCGATCGCCCAGCCCGCCCTAAAGGCATGGTTCCTTGCCGTCAAGACATCGCTTCGGGCAACGCCGCAAAACCGCTTTGTTGCAGCGGCGCTGCAGAGGGGATTCGACAATCACGGGCAGAAGAGCCGAAACGGCAATGAAAACCTAGTCGTAGCGCCTAATCGTAGAGATTGTATTTTGCCCAATCGGTCTCCGGGATCTCGTCGCCGATGCGGTAGCGGAGCTGTAAGACCTCCATATGGTCCGGCGCCGTCTCGCACTTGAATTTCAGCCGGTACCATTGCCCCTTGCTGCGGAAGGCGGCTCCCGGGCTCTTGATGGCGTCGTCGCTCATGACCGGCGTGGCAAAGGCGTAAGCGACCACCCGATCCGCCTTGTACTTGCGGTCGTCGTGGGTGATGCGGTCGAGGACTTCAGCATCACAGCGCTGTTCGAGGCGGGTTTGCGGGTCGAGTTTCAGGAGGCCTGCGCGCAAGGCGCTATCCATGGCGTTGGCCGGAAAAGCCAGGGTCAAGAACGCCATGACCGTCGTGCAGAGTGTCTTCATGGGCGGGACAAGCAGCATATTTTGTCTGAAAAATCAACCAAAGGGCCGGGCGTTGTCCCGCGCTCAGGCACTCGGCGCGTTCAAAATCCCGTGTCGGGATTCATCGTGCGATGGCTGCGGCCAACGTATCAGCGAGGCACGGCCGGCGTCGGTCAGATCGTAGACGCCGCGGTCGACGCGCGCGAACCAGCCATAGACATTGTGCAGCAGGATTTTCGGCGCAAGCGGCGTCAGCGCCTTGAGATCGCGCGGGCGCTTGGGCCCGTCGGCCAATGCCGCGGCGCAGACGAGGGCGCTTTGGCGGTACGCTGTCATGATGGGATTGCGCGATCCGCCGCCCGCGACAGGATCGCCGCGGCGCCGCCGGTGTTCGTCGACAAGACGCGAGCGGCGCTTTGGATTCTTGCGCGGCGTGACGGGGACGGGGCTCAGAAGCACCTCGACCCGGTCGCTCGCCGTCACGCCGAGCAGGCCGAAGCCAAGCCGGCGGCAAAGATTGCGGAACCGGGCGTCGCTCTCGCGTCCCTTGCCCCGGGCCGACATGCGCGCGGCCAGCCACACCTCGTCGCAGGCGGTTGCGCGGTCGACGCCTTGCAGCACCAGTTCGAGATTGAACGCCAGCTTCAACTCGCAAACGACGACGACGGGCGGCTCCCCCTCACGCAGCGCGACGATATCGCAGCCGCCGATCTCGCCCTTCACGGCAAAGTCCAGGCTTTCGAGAAACCGTTTCACCGGTGCGTAGAGTGAGGTTTCGTTCATGCTTCAAGGCTTAGCCGATTCGGCACGAAAAGCCTCGGGAGTGACCCTCACCATATCATGAAGGAAGCGACATCGGCGTGCCACACCTTGCCGACGCCGACGTCCGCGTTCGCCTGATCGACGATTGCGACGCTTTCGGTCACTTCATCAGCGGTCAATGTCGCGCTCCGATCGTTTGGCTCATCAGGCAGGCCTACATGCCTTTCTGGGTTCGCCGAACCATCGTGATGCGGCTTGAGCGGCTTCCTCGGGCTCGCAGGGCTCCGAGGTCTCGCCGCACGTAGACGCGACTAACAAGGTCGGCACACACATCCTGTATTTCAACACAAGCGACGGGTGGGACCCTGAGGCGGGGCTGTTCCATTTTCCGTTGCACGGAGACTCTCGGGGCACATGGCCGACCATGCCGTCGCCAGCAACCCGCGCACTGGCGGTAATGACGGCGGCAGGCGTCGACCTGGCAAACGGCTTCCATATCGGTTCGGCGTGAATTGCTGAACGACTGGCCGACCGAGCCCGCCGCCTCATGGTGGCGGGCCATTCTTCACTGAGCGGAATTCCGCCAAATCAGCTTCTGGCTGGTGACAACCCAGACGCCGAGCGCACGTTTGCGCTTGAGAAAACCACAAAGGCGAAAAGCAGCACCGCGGCGGCGACGATGAGCGAACCCGCAGCGACGACCGGCTCAAGCGCTGTATTCCCTAGCAGCATCAAATACAGCGCCGGCAACATCACCACCAAGCCGACGTTGTACAGGCCGAAGTGGGCAATTGCCACTTTCCGCTCTGCCTTTGCCGGGTTCAGGGCGTAGTAGCCGCCAAAGATTGCACTTGTGACCCATCCGAGCAGATTGATGTGCGCATGCGCCGGGAACGCACCGTGATCTCCCGAAATCGCCATTTGCAAGCCAGCGCCGATCCCCAAAATGAGCCAAACGACGGCGGTCTTAAAGAAAAGATCCGAAACCTTAGGCATGTCACTTCCTCCCCAGAATGCCGAAGCCGACGTGACGAGATTAGGGCTTCCTAATATTCGATGCAATCAAGATCAAAGCCATTTACGGAGGCGCTGCCTCACGGTGGCGGGCTTCATCGTTTGTTGAGGTTAGGAACGGAGTTAGCAACCGAATAAGAAAAATCCGAAAAGCGATGCCTTTCAACGCGCTAGGAACCTGGCGGAGGGAGTGGGATTCGAACCCACGGTGAACTTGCGCCCACGCCGGTTTTCAAGACCGGTGCCTTAAACCGCTCGGCCATCCCTCCAGCGACATCTCTTCGCCCAACGTCACTCGATCAGATATTCGAGCCCGGCGGCGAATGAAGAGAGCCATCTCGCTGATGCTCTAGTGTGCCCGGCAAAGACCTGTCAACCGGCATGCGCGGACAGCACGTTCCCGGCAGCCTACGCCGGGCAGGGTGGCGTCACAATCTTGCCTGGTTCCGGCCACAATCGATTAATAGCGTGATAAACAATTCCTGCGCACAAAGGACAGGGGTTCGAGGCGCCGTTGGTCTTGGTCAGGTAAGCTTTGGCTCCTGGGACGTTCAAGCCGCGGCGTCTTTGGTCGAGACTGTAGGGGACATCAGGAAATGCAGACTACGGCGCGCCCGCGTCTACGCCGTGCTTGCGCTTTCGCGCTATTCACCATGTCGGCAGTGTTGCTTGCCGCCTGCGCGTCGCAGCCTGAACCAAAAGGGATGGTCCACAAGAAGACCCGTTCCAAGGAATATTTCGCCGAAACCGAATATGGCGTGAAGGCCAGCCCTCGCGTCGCCTTCATGCGGCGTGGCGGCGGCCGCGACCAACTTGGCAAGCCCTACCAGGTTCGCGGCAAGTGGTACTATCCGAAGGAAGACAAGCACTATGCCAAGGTTGGCCTGGCGTCCTGGTACGGCGATGCCTTTCATGGACGGCTGACCGCCAACGGCGAAGTCTACGACATGAGGCATCTGACGGCGGCGCACCCTACCATGCCGCTGCCGAGCTACGCCCGCGTCACCAATCTCAAGACCGGCAGTTCGGTCATCGTGCGCGTCAATGACCGCGGTCCCTACCACCAGGGCCGCATCATCGACGTCTCGGAACGCGCCGCCCAGATGCTCGACTATGCCAATGTCGGCACGGCCGAGGTGAAAGTGGAATATGTTGGCCGCGCGCCGCTCGACGGCAATGACGACCAGTATCTGATGGCCTCCTACCATCCAGGCAACAGGATACCGGACCCGTCGGATGGCTTGCCGACCGGCGTCATGGTGGCCATGAACGGACCATCGCCGAGCCTGCCGGTGAGTGCCGCCGCCGTGCCGTTCCCAGGCCAGCTGACGAATTCCGATGCAGCTCCGCAAGCGCAGGTGCCGGCACAATCGCCGGCCTTGGGTGACCTGGCGCTGCCCGACTTCGGTCCGATCGTGCCGGAGCGTCCGGATATCGGCTTGCCGCCGCAATCGCCGTTTTCGGTGGCCTCGCTCTCCTATGCCGACGAGCGCGTGCGGCACGCCGATGTCTTTGCCGCACTTGACGACGACGGCATGTCGCCCGCCGACATCCTGCGCTCATGGAAGAACGCCAACCCGCAAGCGCCGTCGCCCGCCTATGTCGCGGCCGGCACTTTCGATGACGCCACCGAGGCAAAACGCGTGGCCGCCGCGCTCGAGCCCTTCGGCAGGATCGAAATCCAACGTTCCGAATTCGACGGCAAGGACTGGTATGCGGTGAACCTCTATCCGGACGGCCATGGCGGCGTCGACGATCTGCTGCAGGCGGCCTGGTCGCATGGTGCGCCGGACGCCCTGGCCGTGCGCAACTGATCTATTTTTCCCGCACGGTTGATCCTGCGGAAAAAACCTTGATAGCCTGGCCGCGCCAGAACCGGCAAACGGGTCGAGATTTCATGCAGTTGCGCGTCTTTCCGCCTTTGGCCGGATTTCTGGGATTGGCCCTGCTGCTGTTTTGCATCGCGCCCGCCAACGCGCAGCTTTTCGAGACCAAGGCAGCCCAGGCCTTCATGATCGATGCCGAAACCGGAACGGTGTTGTTTTCCAAGGACGCCGACAAGCCGATACAACCGGCCTCGATGGCCAAGCTGATGACGATGGAAGTGGTGTTCAACGCCATCAGGTCCGGGCGCCTGACCCTCGACGACACGTTCGTGGTGAGTGAAAACGCCTGGCGCAAGGGCGGCGCCCCTTCGGGAACGTCGACGATGTTCGCCAAACTCAAATCGGCGGTCCGGATCGAGGACCTGATCCAGGGCGTGACGGTGCAGGCGGCCAATGACGGCTGTATCGTGCTGGCCGAAGGCATCGCCGGGTCCGAGGACAATTTTGCCGCGCAGATGACCGAACGCGCCCGCCAGATCGGCCTGGCCAAATCGACCTTCGTCAATTCGACCGGGCTGCCGGCGGAGGGCCAGCAGACGAGCGTGCGCGAGCTGGCAATGCTGGCCTTGCATCTGTGGCGCGACTATCCGGACCTTTATCGCTACTACGGCCTGAAGGACTTTACCTGGAACAAGATTTCGCAGAGGAACCGCAACCCGCTGCTGGCGATGGACATCGGCGCCGACGGCCTGGCAGTCGGCAGCAGTGAGGTGTCCGGCTTCGGCATAGTCGGCTCGGTCAGCCACAATGGCGCGCGGGTGATCGCGGCGATGAGCGGGCTCGCAAGCGACAAGGAACGCGCTGAGGAGGCACGCAAGCTCCTCGACTGGGGTTCGCGTTCCTTCGAGAAGACGCAAATCTTCGCCAAGGACGAGGTGGTGGGCCAGGCGGAGGTTTTCGGCGGCGTCAAAGCCGGCGTGACGCTGAAGGCGAAGGGGCCGATCGCCATCTTCCTGCCGGTGGCCAACCGCGACAAACTGACAGCGAGCATCGTCTATGACGGCCCGGTTGCCGCACCCGTGGAGGAGGGGCAGCCGGTAGGCGTGCTGCGGGTCTGGATCGGCGACACGCTGAGCCAGGAAACGCCGCTGTTCGCCGCCGAATCGATCGGCATCGGCGCGCTGCCGCAACGTGCTCTCGACGCCGTCAAGGAACTGGCGGTCGGCTGGCTGCGATAGCGTCGGCGGCATGGACGTTTTCCCGAACGCGGACTATCTAGAGCGCTAGAATCCATTCAAATATGGGATAAAGGCCTTTCTATTGGCGCGCGGATTTTTCATCACCTTCGAAGGCGGCGAAGGAGCAGGCAAGTCGACGCAGATCGAGCGGCTGGCGGGAAAGATGCGCGCCAAGAAATACGACGTCCTCGTCACCCGCGAGCCGGGCGGCTCGCCGGGCGCGGAAGCGGTCCGGCATGTGCTGCTCTCGGGCGCCGCCGAGCCGTTCGGGCCGAAGATGGAGGCACTGCTTTTCGCCGCGGCGCGCTCCGACCATGTCGAGCAGGTCATCCGCCCGGCGGTCGAGCGCGGCTCCATTGTTCTATGCGACCGCTTCCTGGATTCCTCGCGCGTCTACCAGGGCATCACCGGCGGCCTCGACCCGGTGTTCATGGAGACGCTGGAGCAAGTGGCCATCAATGGCATGATGCCCGACATGACGCTGATCTTCGACATCGATCCCACCGAAGGCCTGAGACGCGCAACAGTACGTCGCGGCGCCGGCGCCGGCCCCGACCGCTTCGAAAAGGAAACGCTTGCCATTCACCAGGCGCGCCGCGAGGCATTCCTGGCGATCACGGCGGCCGAGCCGGAGCGCTGCGTCGTGATCGACGCATCCGCCGCTCCCGATGCGGTAGAGAATGCCGTCACCGCCACCGTGTTCGCGGCACTGGAGGCGAGGGCGCCCATGCGCAACAGACAGACCGCACCCGCATGATCTTCGAACGCATCGCGCCGGAACAGCATGACACGCTGGACGGCGTCCCCGAACCGTCCGAAACGCCACGCCTGGTGGGGCACGGGCAGGCCGCCGCCATGCTCGCGGCCGCCTATCGCGCTGGAAAGCTGCCGCACGCGCTGATCTTCGCCGGACCGGTCGGCATCGGCAAGGCGACGCTCGCCTTCCATCTGGCGCATCACCTCCTGAAGCATCCCGCCTTCGAGCAAGCGCCGGAGACGCTCGCCGTTCCCGATCCGGCGTCCTCGCTGTTTCGTCAGATCGCCACCGGCGCGCATCCGGGCGTGTTGCATCTGACCCGTCCGTTGAACGACAAGACCAAGAACTTCAAGACGGTCGTCACCGTCGACGAGATCCGCAAGGTCAGTCGCTTCCTGTCGCTGACTTCGCATGACGGCAGCTACCGGGTGGTGATCGTCGACCCGGCCGACGACATGAATGCCAACGCGGCCAATGCCTTGCTGAAGAATCTCGAGGAGCCGCCGGCGCGAACGCTGTTCATCCTCATCGTCCATGCACCGGGCAGCCTGTTGCCGACGATTCGCTCGCGCTGCCAATTGGTTCGGCTGTCGCCGCTTGATGCCGACGAGCTGATGGCGGTGCTGGAAACCGCCGAGCCGCCTCCGCCGGATGATCCGGCCGCGCGGGCGGCACTTGCCGAGCGGGCAGGGGGCAGCGCCCGCAATGCGATCCTCCTGACGCAGTATGGCGGGCTGGAGATCGCCGAAACGCTGGACGCCCTGGTGAGCGCCGGCAAGAGCGACATCGCCGGCGCCTATCGCCTTGCCGAGGTGGTGGCCGGACGCGACCAGGCGATCCAGTTCGATATCTTCAACCGCCGCGCGCTCGACCTGTTGTCCGATGCGGCTAGCCGGGCGGCGCTGGCCGGCGATCTCGCACGAGCCAAAACGCTTTCGGACACTTGGCACGAGGCGCTGGACGCTATATCTGAGACTGACACCTACAATCTCGACAAGAAGCAGCACGCCTTGACCATGATCGACCGCCTGAAGTCTGCAATGCGAATGTGATGGTTCCCTCGGGATGGCAATCGCCTCCCCGATGCGATATCCACCGCCACGCCTTCCATTCAGACTTCATGACGGTTCATTCATGTCACGCGATACATACTACGTCACGACCGCGATCTCTTACCCCAATGGCAAGCCGCATATCGGCCATGCCTACGAATTGATCGCCACCGATGCGCTGGCCCGCTTTCAGAGGCTCGACGGCAAGCAGGTCTTCTTTCTCACCGGCACCGACGAACACGGCATCAAAATGCTGCAGACGGCGAAGAAGGAAGACATTTCGGCGCGCGAACTGGCCGACCGAAATTCGGCCGAGTTCAAGCGCATGGCGACCGCGCTCAACGCTTCCAACGACGATTTCATCCGCACCACCGAAGAGCGGCACTACGCGGCATCTCAGGCGATCTGGAGGGCGATGGCCGCCAATGGCGACATCTACAAGGGCGGCTATGCCGGCTGGTACTCGGTGCGCGACGAAGCCTATTACGGCGAGGAGGAAACCGAGGTTCGTCCCGACCATGTCCGCTATGGCCCGCAAGGAACGCCGGTCGAATGGGTCGAGGAGGAAAGCTATTTCTTCCGGCTCTCGGCTTATCAGGACAAACTGCTGGCGCTCTACGAGGGCCAGCCGGATTTCATCGGCCCGGCCGAGCGGCGCAATGAAGTGATGAGCTTCGTCAGATCGGGACTGAAGGACCTGTCGATCTCGCGCACGACGTTCGACTGGGGCGTGCCGGTGCCCGGAGACGAGAAGCACGTGATGTATGTCTGGGTCGACGCGCTGACAAACTACATTACCGGTGTCGGCTATCCCGATGAAAAGGCTGATAATTGGAAATTCTGGCCGGCCGATGCGCACATCATCGGCAAGGACATCGTGCGTTTCCACGCCGTCTACTGGCCGGCCTTCCTGATGTCGGCAGGCATTCCGCTGCCGAAGCGCGTCTTTGGCCACGGCTTCCTGTTCAACCGCGGCGAGAAGATGTCGAAATCGGTCGGCAACGTCATCGACCCCTTCACCATGATAGAGCATTACGGGCTCGACCAGGTGCGCTATTTCTTCCTGCGCGAGGTGCCGTTCGGCCAGGACGGCAGCTACAGCCACGAAGCGATCGTCAACCGCACCAATGCCGACCTTGCCAACGGCATCGGCAATCTGGCGCAGCGCTCGCTGTCGATGATCGCCAAGAACTGCGGCGGCGTGGTGCCGACGCGCGGCGAGCTGACCGATGTCGACAAGGCAATCCTCGATCAGGCGGCGGCCGCTCTTGCCGCCGCGCGCAAGGCAATGGCCGAGCAAGGCATCCATCTGGCGCTGGCATCGATCTTCGGCGTGGTGGCCGAAGCCGACCGGTATTTCGCCGGACAGGAACCCTGGGCGCTGAAGAAGACCAACCCCGAGCGCATGCAAACGGTATTGTGGACTACGGCCGAAGTGGTGCGGCGCGTGGCGATTCTGTGCCAGCCCTTCACTCCAGGATCGGCCGCGAAACTGCTTGACCTGCTGGCTGTGCCGGCAGACGAGCGCGATTTCGTGCATCTCCACGCCGACCATGCGCTTGTGCCGGGCAGAGCGTTGCCTGTGCCAGAAGGCGTGTTTCCGCGTTACGTCGATCAGCCGGAAGCGAACGGCTGATGCTCGTCGACAGCCACTGCCATCTGGATTTTCCGGACTTCGCCGAGGAGCGGGCGGCCATCGTCGCCCGCGCCCTGGCCGCCGGGATCGGCCGCATGGTAACGATTTCCACGCGCGTGAAGCGATTTCAGCAAATACTTGAAATCGCAGACGCTTTCGACGAAGTATACTGCTCCGTCGGAACCCACCCGCACAATGCGGCCGAAGAGCTTGACGTGACGACGGCGGATCTCGTGCGCCTGTCCGCCCATCCCAAAGTGGTGGCGATCGGCGAGGCCGGGCTCGACTATTTCTATGACAAGGCGCCCCGCGATGCGCAGGCGCAGGGTTTGCGCAACCACATCGCCGCTGCCCGCGAGACGCGCCTGCCGCTGGTCATCCATTCGCGCGATGCCGACGACGACATGGCTCATATTCTGGAGGAGGAAACGGGGAAGGGCGCCTTCCCGTTCGTCCTGCACTGTTTTTCGTCGGGACGCAGGCTGGCCGAGGTTGGCGTCTCGCTGGGCGGCTATGTTTCCTTTTCCGGCATCCTGACCTTCAAGAATTCGGCCGAAATACGCGCCATAGCCGCCGACCTGCCGCATGACCGGCTGCTGGTGGAGACCGATGCGCCATACCTCGCGCCGATCCCATTTCGCGGCAAGCGCAATGAACCCGCCTATGTCGTGCACACGGCCAGGGTGCTGGCCGAGACGGTCGGCGTCAGCGAAGGTGAAATCGCGGCTTTGACGACCGACAATTTCTTCCGGCTGTTCGGCAAGATGCCGCGACCCGCCGAGCAAAGCGCCTGAACGATGACAGACCGGCTGCGCCTCACCATTCTCGGCTGCGGCTCGTCACCCGGCACGCCGCGCATCACCGGCGACTGGGGCAATTGCGATCCGCAAAATCCGAAAAATCAGCGCATGCGCACGGCTGCCCTTGTCGAGCGGATCGCCGCGAGCGGCGCCCGCACCACCGTCGTCATCGACACTGGGCCGGATTTCCGCCAGCAGATGCTGATGGCGTCGGTCAAACGCATCGATGCCGTCGTCTACACGCATCCCCATGCCGACCACATCCACGGCATCGACGACCTGCGCGGCTTCGTGCTCGACCAGCGGCAGCGGATTGATATCCATGCCGACCATTCAACGATGCTGCGGCTGCGCCAGGCCTTCGGCTACTGTTTCGAGACGCCGCCAGGCAGTTCCTATCCGCCGATCGTCGACGCCCACATCATCGATCACGCCGGTCCCGTCGTGATCGAAGGCGAGGGCGGTGCCCTCACCCTCGAGCCGCTGCCGCAGGTTCATGGCGACATCATATCGCTCGGCTTCCGCATCGGCGGACTAGCCTATTGCCCCGACATCAGCGATTTTCCGGCTGCCACCGCCGAGCGGCTGCGTCATCTTGATGTCCTGATCGTGGACGCGCTTCAATACAGGACACACCCGAGCCATCTGTCGCTCGGCCAGGCGCTAGAATGGATCGAACGGCTGGCTCCGAAACGGGCCGTGCTGACCCATATGCATGGGCCGCTGGACTACGCTACCGTGATGGCTGAGACTCCGGCAAATGTCGAGCCCGCATTTGATGGCATGGCGCTTGAAATTCCTTATGAGTCAGCATCATAGGAAGAGGTCTTCATCGGGGCGTCGTACTCTTTGGCGCGAACATGAACAGCGTTCCAATCCGCTCATAACCGACACGAGGGTACAGATGCGCCCCGGTGTGAGTGGCCGTCAGCACGGAGGACTTCGAACCATGGGCCTGATCGTCCCACAACATCCTTGAGAGAAGCGCCTGGCCGATGCCACGGCGGCGGTGCGAGGGTTCGACATACATGTCCGCGCACCATGTGGCGCCCACAGCATCCACGCTGCGTACGCGACCGACGATGTCTTCTCCATCGATCGCCACGTACTGGCGGAATGGAGCGTCATCGCCAAGCAAAGTGTCCGGGATCGGCCGTGTGCGCGTGATCTTTCCCAACTGGACCGCCAGTTCGGCTGTTTGCACACGTTCGATCGAAACGGCAGCCTGCGGCGGCCTCGGAATCTGGCTTATCCGCCGCATGAAGAAACCTTCGGTCCCGAGCAACCGATAGCCGAGAGCCTTATATGCGCTTCGCGTCGGCTCGTCTGGCTCCGCTGTCGCAACCATGACGCAGACATTGAATCTTCCTCGCGCATGCTGCCGGGCAGTCGCATCGACGTCCTCGGGATCGACGTGATAGGCGATCCATTCTTCCTTGCGGTAATCGCGAGCGTTCTTGCGCTCAGCATCGCGCATCAACCACAACGACCCGACACGACTTGTCTCGTAAGGAAAGGTACGGCTCTTGCCGGTGCTGTGCCCGTGCACGAACACCTCGATGGCAGACTCAATCGCTCGGTTTGAACCCGTCATCGCCGCAGCCTAGCGTTGCTGGACAGATCAAGGCAATACGCTGCATCAGCTCAACGCTACGGTTCCATAATCTATCTTATGCGACTTATGGAGATGGCAGGCTGATGCGGGAGAGCGGCTGCTTGAATGGGCACCGGGTCGCCGTCTCCTGCTGGAGGCGATCTTGTAGAGAGTTTCCGATTTGAGACGTGTTGCCCACCTTGAGGCTGACCGGCCAATGGGCCGCCACGTCGGCAAAGGGCACTGTCTGCGCCCTGAACGGCAACGCTGTGGCCATCACGACTAGGCTGATCGCCTTGTTCAGGATCACTGCTTCCAGCGAAGTTGAACGTGCCAATTAATGGCGGCAGACGAAACTCAGCGTCTCCCAGGGTCTGCGCCGGCAGCGCTTCGCCGAACACCCGCTTGGCAGCGCGCGCTTTACCGACGTCGAAGCGGCCCTGCGTTATGGCAGCCACTTCGTGACCGCCCGCGAGGTCCATGCCCATAGCATCGAAGCCGCTCTACGTCCGGATATCGACGCCTGTCGGCCCTGACCGCCGCACGGCTCGTCATCAATGTGATCGGTACCATCGCCCGGCAGGTCTGAAATCCGCCCTACCCTATACTGCTGATATCTGCTCAGCATTCGGCTTACCGTCGCCAGAAGGGCTTTGCGAGCTCTGCCTCGACCTGCCGTTTCGTCAATCCGATGTCGTCGATCAGATGGGGATTGTCCTTCGACATTCGCTCAAGCTCCCAGCGAAAGCGTATCCGCTCGCGCCAGCTCCGATCGTGCCAGCTTTCGACAATGCTTCGCAGGGTCGTCAGGTGCCGACGCAACGCTTCCGCCAGCCCCTCAGGCATCCTCGGCCGCGCGGTCTGACACCGCGTCGATGCAAGGGTATCGTTCATAGCAACCTCCTACGGTTTGAGGGTGGGGTCCTAGACTTGGGACCTCGACCTGAAAGAGGTTGAATTGTGCCGGATGCGAACAGCGCCGTAATTAAGCTCTCCCAAATAGTTCTCAAAAGTTCCAAACGGGCTATAGATGCGCTTCATGCAGGGATCGCGCTTTGCCTTTGGTCCGTTTGTGCTTGATCCGGATGCGGGAACACTGCTTCGGAACGATGAGCCCGTTGCCGTCGGCTACCGTGGGCTCAAGCTGCTGACGGCGCTCGTCGAACGGCCAGGCGAAGTCCTCGACAAGGCCGATCTGATGGATGCGGCATGGCCGGGTACAGCGGTCGAGGAAGGCAATCTCACCGTCCAGATCGCGCAGCTGCGCAAGCTGCTTGGTCCGCCCGCCGACGGCGGGGAATGGATCGCCACTGTTCCGCGCGTCGGCTACCGCTTCGCCGGGATCGTGGAATCCCTCGGTAGCGCCAAGCGTAAAGCTTTGCCGCTGCCCGACAAGCCCTCGATAGCCGTGCTGCCCTTCGTCAATCTCAGCAACGACCCCGAGCAGGAGCCCTTCGCCGACGGATTGACCGAAGACCTGATCACCGACCTGTCCAGGGCCTCGGGCTTGTTCGTCATCGCGCGCAACTCGACCTTTGCCTACAAGGGAAAGGCCATGGACGTGCGCGAGATCGCCCGGGAGCTTGGCGTGCGCTACCTCCTGGAGGGCAGCGCAAGACGTGCCGCGGGACGCGTGCGCATCAACGCCCAGCTGGTCGACGCCGTGAGTAGCGATCACCTGTGGGCGGAACGCTTCGATCGCGGGCTGGACGATATCTTTGCCGTTCAGGACGAGGTGACGGCCAAGATCGTGGAGGCGCTGCTCGGCCGGCTGCGCGCGCCGCCGCCGCGCAATCGGCCCAAGAGTCTCGAGGCCTACGCTCTCTGCGTTCGGGCGCGCAAGCTGATAGACGATTCACCGCAGACGGCGCGCGAGGCGCATCTGATGCTGACGCGCGCGGTCGCGCTCGATCCGGAATACGCCGAGGCCTATCGCTGGCTTGCAATGAACCACTGGATGGGATGGGTGCATTGGGGCGAGCCGGTGGAACCCAACCGTCGCCTGGCCCTGGATCTGGCGCGCAAAGCGGTGGCGATCGATCCCAATGACGCCGGCTGCCGCTGGGTGCTCGGCAACCTGCTCGCCTATGAGCGCGACTTCGCCGAAGCGGATGCCGAGTTCGCCAAGGCGTTCGAGCTCGACCCCAACGAGGCCGATGCCTGGGCGACGTTGTCCGACATCTCCGTGCTGGCCGGGCGGGTCGAGGAGGGGCTCGAGCAGATCCGCAAGGCGTTCAGGCTCAACCCGTTTCCGGCAAGCTGGTATTATCTGACGCTCGGCGCGGCGCAATATGCGGCGCGCGACTACGAGGCCGCCGTCAAAACGTTGCGCCGGGACGAGACTTACCGAACGAGCTCACGCCGCTTCCTGGCGGCCAGCCTCGCGCAGCTCGGCCGGCTCGACGAGGCGCGCACGGAGGTCGAACTGTTCCTCGTCGGCAACCCGCATTTCACCACCAGCCACTGGGTCTGGACGGAGCCCTTCCGCGATGCGGCGATGCTTGATCATTTCGTCGACGGCTTCCGCAAGGCCGGTCTTCCGGAGTGAGGCGCCGCCGGTCCCCTCGTCACGGCGCCTTCCCGCCGTTCGTGCCGCCTACTCCTCGAAGCGGCCCGTGGCGTCACGATCGCGCTCATATCGTCTCGTGAGCGGAAACGGCGGCAGCCAGGATTCGCGACGGATGATCCAGCTTTCGTAGGTCGGCGCCAGTTGGTCAG
This sequence comes from Mesorhizobium sp. BR1-1-13, assembly GCF_020165515.1. NCBI lineage: Bacteria > Pseudomonadati > Pseudomonadota > Alphaproteobacteria > Hyphomicrobiales > Phyllobacteriaceae > Mesorhizobium > Mesorhizobium sp. BR1-1-13. The sequence continues at coordinate 22,273 of NZ_JAIUIH010000010.1, read as the reverse complement.
GAGCATCCAGGGATCCCAGGTTCACTTCGATTTCGTCGGCGGTGCGGCCGAAAATGGTCGAGCCGCAGCGCGGACAGAAAAACCGCCCGGCATAGTCGCGTGTTTCGCCATCGATCGTGACCGCCTCCCGAGGGAAAATCGCGGAAGCGTGAAAAAGAGCCCCATGATGCTTGCGGCAGTCGAGGCAGTGACAAAGGCCAACCCGGTACGGGCGTCCGGTCGCCACAATTCGGACGTTGCCACACAGGCAACCGCCAGTGAATCGGTCCATGCTGCATTCCTCCAAAACAAGCGGTCTGGATGTTTACGACCAACTCCACCGTCCATGAACGTGGTGCGCCAGCCCTTCAGCTAATGCGTCCGCGGTTGAAGTTCGATCCGATAGCCGAGCACGCGCCTTCCGGCCGGTTCGATCAGCATCACTCCCGGCTTGTCGACGAATTCGCCATCGAAATCCACCGGGCTGGCGAGGCCGTACCAAGGCTCGATGCAGAGGAACGGCGCGCCGCCGGGCTTGGACCAGACGCCCAATTCCCGAAATCCGTGCCAATGCATCTCGATCGCCGGACCGCGATCGGCTCCATAGCGCACGGCGGTGCTGGCAGGCTGGTCCAGGATCACGGCATCCTCGTCGAACAGGCGATCCGCCAACGCGAGAACGTTGCCCTCAAGGGGCGTCGGCTGCCGCGCCGTCAGCAGCAGCCCGTCCTTGAGACGGCGGATCGACGCAGGCTCGGGCTGTGCAAAGGTCAGGCGGTAAGCCTCCTTGGGCAGGTCCGGCAGCAGCGGCCAGTTGAACGCCGGGTGAGCTCCGATCGACGCCGGCAGCGTCTCATCACCGGTGTTGGTGATCTCGAAGGTCACATCGAGCCGCCGGCGGTCGAGGGTGTAGGTTACCGCCAGACGGAAGGCGAAGGGATAGTGCGTTCGGGTCTCCGCGTCGTCGGTGAGCACCAGCATGCAGGACCGAGAACCCCTCTCCGCCCAGGCAAATGACTTATCGCGGGCGAAGCCGTGCTGCGTCATCGGATAGGTCCGGCCCCCGTGGCGCAGTTGATCGCCCTTCAATCTGCCGACGATCGGGAACAAGACCGGCGCGTGACGGCGCCAGGCCGGTCCGGCCTGCCACACAAGTTCCAGCCCATTCGCATCCAGCAGCGAGACCAGTTCGGCCCCCTGCCCGACTATAACGGCCGAGATGCCGTCGCCATGAAGTGTCTGGCTGTCCTGTGCCATATGTTCTCGCGGTTTGTCTTTGCTTGGCCGGCAGGCTAGCAAATGGCCAGGCGTGAACTCAAGGCGGCGGTTTGCATTGCTTTCACATAGTCACGATGAACGTGCGATGGCACAAGCGGGCCAGGCGCCGTCTCAAATGAAGAGTGGCCGGAGATTTCCCTCCGGCCACGGCAAGATGCAAGATGTTGCCTGCTACGGTTCGGACTATTCCCGCTCGCCGGTGAAGTTCAGCAACAGCTGGAAGATGTTGACGAAGTTGAGGTAGAGCGAGAAGGCGCCGAAAACGGCCAGCTTCTGCCGCGACTCCGCGTCGAAGTTCTCCGCATACTGTTCCTTGATCGACTGCGTGTCCCAGGCAGTCAGGCCGATGAACACGGCGATGCCGATCACCGAGATGGCGAACTGCAAAGCGGTCGAGCCGAGGAAGATGTTGACGATGCTGGCAATCACCACGCCGATCAGGCCCATGATCAGGAAGGACGAGAACTGGGTCAGGTCACGCCGGGTCGTGTAGCCGTAGAGGCTGGTGGCGCCGAACATGGTGGCGGCGATGAAGAAGGTGCGCGCGATGCTGGTTCCGGTGAAAACCAGGAAGACGGAAGCCAACGACAGACCCATGACCGCACAGAAGGCCCAGAACATCGCCTGCGCGCTTGCCGCCGACATCGTCTGCATCTTGAACGAGAACAGCAGGACGAAGGCGAGCGGCGCCAGCATCACCACCCATTTCAGCGGGCTGGAAAAGATTGGCACGTAGAGCGCGGGCGTCGACGACACCATGAAGGCGACGAGGCCGGTCACCACGAGCCCGAGGCCCATATAGTTGTAGACGCGCAGCATGTGCTGGCGCAGGCCCTCGTCGTAGAGGGCGCCGCTTTGGGCGCCGGTGCCGACGCGGTATCCCAGATTGGGCGTGTTCATTTGCATTCTCCTTTGTGAACGGATCAGTAAAGCGTTCTGGCAAGCGTCTCGGCGGCGCGGTCGAGGTCATGGACCTCGCCTTGCGCGACCACCGCATAGGCGACCTCGCCGATCTGGAAATAGGCCGAGGAAATATCGCCCGAGGGCGCGACCGTCGGCTTGACCACGTCGAAGGTTCCCGGCCGTATCGCGAACAGCGACACCAGGCCCATCTCCTTGGTCTCGACCGCCATCTCGACGCTGGGCCCAAAGCGCGACGGATAGACCTGCACGTCGCGGACCTTCCAGTCCTTGGGCAAGGATGGCATAACGATGGCCGTCGCCGCGCGGATTTCGCCGGCATTGTAGTTTGGCGCCTCGGCCTGCGAAGACATGCTTTCGCGCACAAGGGTCGTCCTGTGTGCGCGCACCGCCTCGTCGACATAGGCGGGCGGCTGCGGCGAGGCGACGACCCTGGTCACCGACATCGGCCCGACGATGCCGTTGGCCAGCCAGCCGGCGGCGACGAAAGCGGCCACCGCCGCGGCACGTTGCAAGACGCCGAAGATGCGGCCCCGGGCAAGCCCCCTCTCCAGGCGCCGCGCGGCATCGGTCGTCACCGGCCTCGCCATCCCCCCTGATCCGGCCAGCGCTACGCGCAGTTCGTCCCGCATCCTGAGATCCGACATTACACGCGCGGCCGCTTCCGGCCGGGCGGAGAGGAAGGCCTCGACTTCGATGCGGCGCGAGACATCGAGCTGATCGTCGACATAGGCGTCGAGATCGGCGTCCGTCACGGGGTCGATAGTTGCTGTCATGACGGGCCTCCGACAATCCTGAGGTGATTTTTCGCCTTCGCGGGAGCCCCCTCCTCCATCTCGCGAAGCGCGGCGCGCGCCCTGCCGATGCGCGACATCAGCGTTCCGAGCGGCACGCCGCTGGCATCGGCCGCCTGGCTGTAGGAAAGGCCCTCTATGGCAACGAGATGCAGGGCCGAGCGCTGTTCTTCGGGCAGGCTGAAAAAAGCATCGCGCACCTGGCCCAGGCGCACCGAATGCTCCTGCGGCGCTGGCGCGCTGGCGTCCGCAAGGTATCCAGCCTGTTCGAGGCGCGCTGCTTCCGAACGTCGCGAGCGCATGCGGTCTACGAACGTGTTATGAACGATGGACAGCAGCCAGGCGCGCAAATTTCCGCCCGAGCGGAAGGTGCCGCGCCGCTCATAGGCACGCACAAGAGCGTCATGCACGAGATCCTCTGCATCGGCACCGTCGCGCGTCAGCGAGCGCGCGTAACGCCTGAGCGAGCCGAGTTGTCCGACGATATCGAAGCGTGGCATCGACCGTTTCATGCCCTGTTTACGGAACATGTGGGGGTTTTAATCCCGGCCCTGCAGATTTTTTCGCGAAACGCCGCACATATGCAGCCGCGGACGTAGCTCGCGGCGATGCCAAGGCTATGCGATTCGGGGTGGCGCGAGTTAAAACCGCTGGTGCAAGGGGTTCGATTTGCGTATCACTCCGCCGCGCCAACGGAACCATGCAGATGTTTGAAAACCTTCAGTCGGCCGCCGCCGACAAGATCCTTGCCTTGATCGGCCTCTATCGCGCCGATCCTCGACCCGACAAGGTCGACCTTGGTGTCGGCGTCTACAAGGATCGCGACGGCAAGACGCCGGTCATGCGGGCCGTCCGCGAGGCGGAGAAGCGGCTGCTGCAGGGTCAGGACACCAAGACTTATCTCGGCCTCGCCGGCGACACCGGGTTCAATACCGTGATGGCCAGGCTCGCCTTCGGTCCGGGTGCAGACATGACGCGGATCCGTGCCGCGCAGGCGCCGGGCGGCTCCGGCGCGTTGCGGCTGGTGGCCGAGCTTTTGATGCGAACCCGCGCCGATGCGACGGTCTGGTTGTCCGATCCCACCTGGCCGAACCACATGCCGGTGATGCGCGCCGCCGGGCTGCAAATCCGTGAATACCCCTATTTCGACGCGACGTCGGGCGCCGTTCGCTTCGACGACATGCTGGCAGCACTGCGCACCGCAAAGAGCGGCGACGTGGTGCTGCTGCATGGCTGCTGCCACAACCCGACCGGCGCCAATCTGGACATCGCGCAGTGGGCCACTGTCACCGATCTCGTCGTCGAGCGCGGCCTGCTGCCGTTTGTCGACATTGCCTATCAGGGCTTTGGCGATGGCCTCGAGGCCGATGCCGCCGGACTGCGGCTGCTGGCCGAAAAGGTTCCGGAAATGGTCGTCGCGTCCAGCTGCTCGAAGAACTTCGCCGTCTACCGCGACCGTGTCGGCGCGGCGATGATCCTGGCCAGGGACAGCGCGCAGGCCGACGTGGCGCTGGGCCAGATGCTGTCGGCGGCTCGTGCCATGTATTCGATGCCGCCCGACCACGGCGCAGCGGCGGTGCGCATCGTGCTTGAGGACGCGGTCTTGCGCGCGGACTGGGAAGCCGAGCTCGAGGAGATGCGCCTGCGCATGCTCAGGCTTCGGGTGCAATTCGCCGAGGCGCTGCGCCGGCAGTCCAACTCCGACCGCTTCGATTTCGTCGCCAGCCATCGCGGCATGTTTTCCCGGCTTGGGCTCACGGAAGCGCAGGTCGAACGGCTGCGCGCGGAATATGGCGTCTACATGGTCGGCGACAGCCGTATCAATGTCGCCGGCCTGCCGGAAGACGGCATGGACAAGCTCGCCAAGGCGATCGTTTCCGTGCTCGACTGACCGGACTTGTTCGGCGCAACTGTGGACAAGCCCGCTTCGCCTGCCGACAGCATTGGCCGCGCCGCGGACCGCGCGATAGCATCCGCCGCATGAAGCCATCGAAAGACATTTCGCGCCTGATCGAGATCATGGCGGCGCTGCGTGCACCAAAGACCGGCTGCCCGTGGGATATCGAACAGGATTTCTCGACCATCGCGCCTTACACGATCGAGGAGGCCTATGAGGTGGCCGACGCCATCGCGCGCGGCGATCTGGACGATCTGCGCGACGAACTCGGCGATCTCCTTTTGCAGGTCGTGTACCACGCGCAGATGGCTGAGGAAGCCGGCGAGTTCGCTTTCGGAGACGTGGTCCAGGCCATCACCACGAAGATGATCCGCCGCCATCCACACGTCTTCGGGGACGAACAGGCCCGCAGCGCCGGCATGGCCAAAGGCATGTGGGAGAAGATCAAGGCACAAGAGAAGGCCGAGAAGCGTAGCGCCCGTCTCGCGCGCGGTCTCGACCCGGAAGACAACGGCAAGGGGTTTCTGGACAGCGTGCCGATCGCCCTGCCCGCATTGACGCGGGCATTGAAACTTCAGGAGAAGGCCGCCCGCGTCGGTTTCGACTGGAGCGAGGCAGCGCCCATCCTCGACAAGATCGAGGAAGAGATCGGCGAATTGCGCGAGGCGCTGGCCAAGGGCCAAACCGCGGAGATCAAGGATGAATTCGGCGACATGCTGTTTGCCGTCGTGAATCTCGGCCGTCACCTGAAGCTCGATTCGGAAGCAGCGCTCAGCGGCACCAACGAGAAATTCCGTTCGCGCTTCCACTATGTCGAGCAGGCCCTGGAGAAATCCGGCAGCTCGCTGGAAAAGGCTGATCTGGACGAAATGGAAGCGCTCTGGCAGAAAGCGAAGAGCGCGAAATAACTGGCGTTAGCCGTTATTCTTGCGACGCAATCTGCTTTCGATCTCTTCGCGGGCACTTTGCGTGGCCTTGAGGGAGATGGTGGCGCTGCCGTCGTCATTGTCGGTTCGCGAAACGACATCGCCATTGCGGTAAAGCCAGTCGACAAGGCCGAACTGCGCCGGCCCGATCGTCACCGTCAGATCTTCGAGTTCGCCGGACATGCGTGTCTCTATGATCGCGTTCAGCGCGTCGATGCCTTCGCCCGTGACCGCCGATATGGCGACGGGAGGCGCCTTGGCATCCGTACTCTCGGCAAGCAGCCGCGCGCGATTGCCTTCATCGAGCAGGTCGACCTTGTTCCAGACCTCGATGACCCGCTTGGTATCGCCGGCGTCGACGCCGAGGTCGGCCAGGATGCGCTCGACGTCCTCGGCCTGGGCGGATGTGTCAGGATCGGAAATGTCGCGCAAATGGATGACGAGATCCGCCTCGACCACTTCTTCGAGCGTGGCGCGGAAAGCCGCGATGAGATGCGTCGGCAGGTCCGAGATGAAGCCGACCGTATCCGAGAGGATGATCGGCGTGCCGTGCGGCAGCCGCACGCGGCGCAGCGTCGGATCGAGCGTGGCGAACAGCATGTCCTGCGCCAGCACCCCTGCCCCGGTCAACTTGTTGAACAGCGTCGATTTTCCGGCATTGGTGTAGCCGACGATGGCCACCACCGGAAACGGCACCTTCTTGCGCTTGGCACGATGCAGGTCGCGGGTGCGGCGCACCGTCTCCAACTCGTGCTTCAGCTTGACGATCTTGTCCTGCAGGACGCGCCGGTCCGATTCGATCTGGGTTTCGCCGGGGCCGCCGAGAAAGCCGGCACCGCCGCGCTGGCGTTCGAGGTGGGTCCAGCTGCGCACCAGCCGGCCCTTCTGGTAGTTGAGATGCGCAAGCTCGACCTGCAGCGTGCCTTCCTTGGTGCGGGCGCGCTCGCCGAAGATCTCGAGGATCAGCCCGGTGCGGTCCAGCACCTTGGCGTTGAATTCCTTCTCGAGGTTGCGCTGCTGCACCGGCGTCAGCGGATGATCGACGATGACCACCTCCGCGTGCCCCTCCTTGACGGTCTGCGCCAACTCCTCGACCTTGCCGCTGCCGAGCAAGGTCGCCGGACGTGGATCGTTGACGGTAACCACGGCCGTGTGGATCAGATCGAGATCGATGGCGCGGGCAAGGCCGACCGCTTCATCATGACGGGCCTCGGCCGAGCGCGTCAGCCGCGGACGGTTGGTGTCGTCCTCGCCGCGCGGCTGGCGGGTAAGCACCGGCACGATGACAACTGCCCGGGTCGGACCCTCAGCTTCCGTCCCCGGCAGATGTGCTGATTTTCCGCGAACGCTGCGATCCGGGTCCTTCTCACGTGCCAATCAGGCGCCCTGGCTTTCCTCGCCATCGAACATCTGAACCGGCTGGCTCGGCATGATCGTGGAAATGGCGTGCTTGTAGACGAGCTGGGAGTGGCCGTCGCGGCGCAGCAGGACGCAGAAATTGTCGAATGAAGTGACGACGCCGGTCAGCTTCACGCCGTTGATGAGAAAGATGGTGAGCGGGTTCTTGCTCTTGCGAACAGAGTTCAGGAACAGGTCCTGAAGGTTTTGCGATCGTTCCGCCATTGTTCTTGTCTTTCGCCGATCCCCTTCGGTTTGCAGGCCAATGCGCCAAATTGTCAGGCACATGTCAAGCGCACAAACACCGTCTTGTCGTCAGTAACGACAAGCAGAACGAGATATATTGATGTTCATTCCACCTGTGCGGTTATCAGGCTGGACTTTTTTCCGCAATGTCAAAAAAGGCTTGCCGCAACGAAAGTGTTATCGAGCCGGGGTGGCCGTTGGCGATCGGATCGCCGTCTATGGCCACGACCGGCATGGCGATCGTGGTCGCGGAACTGATGAAAGCCTCCCTCGCCGCCTTGGCCTCGGCGACGGAAAAGCCGCGTTCCTCGATCTTGAGTCCGAGCTTGGCCGCCACTTCAAACATGGTGGTGCGGGTTATTCCGCGCAGAATACCGTGCTCGGCGGGCCTGGTGACCAGAACGCCGTCCCTGGTGACGATCCAGGCATTCGACGACCCGCCTTCCTTGACGTTACCGTCCGTATCCACGAACCAGGCTTCCTGCGCGCCAGCTTCCTTGGCCTTCTGCTTGGCCAGTACATTGGGCAGCAGGCCGGTGCTCTTGATGTCGACGCGATCCCAGCGATTCTCGGGCACGGTGATGACGGCGATACCGGTCTCGGCCCGCTTGGTCCCAGCAGCGGGATCCATCTTCCTGGCGGTGATCACCAGCGACGGCTTGGTATCAGCCGAGGGGAAGGCGAAGTCGCGGCTGGCAACGCCGCGTGTGACCTGGACGTAAACAAGGCCGTTGACGACATGGTTGCGATTGACCACTTCACGCATGATGAGCGGCAGGACGCCTGGGGTGACGGGCCAGCCGATCGACAGCTCGCTCAGCGAACGGTTCAGCCGGGCAAGGTGACGCGGCATGTCCACGATGAAGCCGCGCGCCACTTCGCAGACCTCGTAAACGCCGTCGGCGAACTGGTAGCCACGGTCTTCGATATGCACAGCGGCATCGGCATGAGCGGTGTAGCGCCCGTTCACATAGGCAATACGCGGCATTTGTCACCTCGGGGGATCTGCTTCGGCTTGTTTAGGCGATTCCGCCTCAACAGTGATGGATAATCGCGTGGGCCACTGAAGCAATTCCAGAAAGCGTGTAACGGTTTTCCGGCCGGAACTGCTTGAGCAAGGTATTGAACCGGGCCGGCAATGCATCAAACGCCGAACCGCTCAAGATATCAGGTCAGACACCGAGCGACTTCAGCTTGCGGTGCAGCGCGGAACGCTCCATGCCGATGAACTCGGCCGTTTTCGAAATGTTGCCGCCGAACCGGTTGATCTGGGCGATCAGATAGTCCTTCTCGAATTGTTCGCGCGCCTCGCGCAGCGGCAGCGCCATGATGTGCTGGTCCGACTGGTTTGGCGTGCGCGGCATGACATCGCCGATTTCGGACGGCAACAGGTCGGCGGTGATCGGCGCATCGACATTGTCGCCGCGCGCCAGGATCATCAGCCGTTCGACATTGTTGCGCAATTGGCGAACATTGCCTGGCCAATTGTGCGCCTGCAGCACCGCCATGGCGTCATCGCCGATGCGGCGCGGCTTGATGCCGGCCTGACGGGCGATCTGCTTCATGAAATTGTCAACGAGATAAGGAATGTCCTCGCGCCGCTCGGCAAGTCCCGGCACCGTCACCGGTACCACCGCAAGGCGATGGTAAAGATCCTCGCGGAAACGGCCATCGGCGATCATCGCCTCCAGGTTCTGCGATGTCGAGGAGATGATGCGGACATCGACCTTGACCCGTTTGGTGCCGCCGACGCGCTCAAACTGCTGTTCGACCAGCACACGCAGGATCTTGTTCTGCGTCTCGCGCGGCATATCGGCCACCTCATCGATGTAGAGGATGCCGCGATGGGCTTCCTCCAGGGCGCCGACCTTGCGCTCGACGCCGTTCGATTCGGTGCCGAACAGTTCGATCTCCATGCGTTCGGGCGTGATGTTGGCGGCGCTCAGGGTCACGAAAGGTGCGCTCTTGCGCGCCGACAGCGTGTGGATGGCGCGCGCGGCCAGCTCCTTGCCAGATCCGGAGGGGCCAATGATCATGACGCGGCTGTTGGTCGGCGCGACGCGCTCGATGGTCTGGCGCAACTGGCTCATCGCCGACGACATGCCGATCAGGTCGAAGGTCTCCCCGCTGCGCAGCTTGAGATCGGAAACCTCGCGCCTCAGCTTGGAGGTTTCCAGCGCACGCTCGGCAATCAGAATCAGCCTGTCCGCCTTGAACGGCTTCTCGATGAAATCATAAGCGCCGCGTCTGATGGCGGAGACCGCGGTTTCGATGTTGCCATGGCCCGAAATCATCACCACCGGCAGGTTGGGGTGCATGGTCTTGATCTCGTCCAACAAAGCCAGGCCGTCCAGGCGCGAACCCTGCAACCAGATGTCGAGGAAAATCAGGCGCGGCGCTCGGTCAGCGATGGCCGCCAGAGCGGTGTCGGCATCGGATGCCGTGCGGGTTTCGTGACCTTCGTCGCTCAGTATGCCTGCGACGAGCTCACGGATGTCTTCCTCGTCATCGACGATCAGAATATCAGACGCCATTACCGACCTTTTCAGTTTCTCTTTCGTGTTCCGTCCTGCTTTCGCCGCGCGCTGGCGCCACGGCCGCAGGTGGCAGGATGATGCTGATCATCGCGCCGCGCCCGCCGTGGAAATCTGCAGGCGCATCGTGGAGCTCCAGCCTGCCGCCATGGTCCTCCACGATCTTCTTGACGATGGCGAGGCCAAGGCCCGTGCCCTTCTCACGCGTGGTCATGTAGGGCTCGAGCAGCCGTTGGCGATTCTCCCGCGGCAGGCCCTTGCCATTGTCGATGACGTCGATGCGAATCGCGCCATTTTGGCGTCCGGCTTGAATCCGGATTATGCCGTGCGAACCGTCCTTCTGTTCCAGCCCGTCGATCGCTTCGGCAGCGTTCTTGATCACGTTGCCGAAAGCCTGCGCCAACAGGCGGCTGTCGAAAGTACCCTTGAGCGGTTCGTTGCCGAATATGCGCTCGAACGTGATGTCGGAACGGCTCACTTCGACCAGGAAGGAGGCCTCGCGCAGCGATTCACGCAGGTCTATGGACTTCATCTCGGGCTTCGGCATGCGAGCGAAAGCGGAGAATTCGTCGACCATGCGACCAATATCCTCGACCTGCCGGATGATCGTGTCGGTGCACTGGTCGAACACCTCGCGGTCCTCGGTGATGACCTTGCCGTAGCGGCGCTTGATGCGCTCGGCTGAAAGCTGGATCGGCGTCAGGGGGTTTTTGATCTCATGGGCGATGCGGCGCGCCACATCGGCCCAGGCAGAGGAGCGCTGCGCCTGGACCAGATCGGTGATGTCGTCGACCGTCACGACGTAGGATTTCTCCTCGGTGCCGTTATTGCCGGCCTCGATGGTGATCTGCACGTTGAAAGTCCGCTCCGTGCCGGCGCGGAAAAACGTCACCTGCTCGCGATAGACGGGCTTGCCCGATTGGCGGCCGATCTCGAAGACGCGGCCGACATGCGGGAGAATGGCGGAAAGGTTCTGCCCGAGTGCCGCACTGGCCGAAATGGCCAGCATGGACTCGGCCGAGCGGTTCACGATGGTGACGATGCCATAGGGATCGACCCCGATGACGCCCGCGGTGACACCGGCCAGCACCGCTTCCGAAAAGCGCCGTCGTTCGTCGATCAGATCCTTGGCGGACAGGATCTCGTTGCGCTGCGATTTCAATTCCTGCAGCATCTTGTTGAAAGTATTGCCGAGCGAGGCAACGTCGCCGTCGGACGGCCGCACCGGCACGGCGACATCGAGATTGCCGGTCGCGACCTCGTCGGCAGCCCCGATGAGCTGACGAATCGGCCGCACCAGCCGGTCGGCCACGGCAATGCCGGTCCAGATTGCCGACAAGATGATAATCAAAGTCAACGACAGATAAGGCAAGGCGAAAGCCACCTGCGAAGTGCGCCTGTTGTCTTCGAGATTGCGATATTCGTCGGTATTCGATCTGACGATCTGGCGCGCCTTAATCACCTCGGGATCGACCAGCCGGATCGTGTAGAGGTAGAGTCCCTCGATCTCACGCAGCTTGACGATAGCGCCCATGATGTTGCGCGTGCGCGGCTCGATCAGAACCGGCTTGCCATCGGTGGCGCTGGCGACCGCTCCCTCCGGCGGTTCCGGCATGGCGAAGTCGGCGTCGGTCTTGGCGCTCATCACGAAGGAGCCGTCGGGCTTGATCAGCGCGGCATGTGCCAGCGAGCGGCCCACCGCTTCCTTGCTCATCAGATCGAGGAAGCCAGTCCGGTCGAGGCCGTAAAGCGTGCGCGACGCGTCGAGGTCATAGGCCATCGACAGCGTCGTGCCCTGCAGATTGCGCGCGTTTTCCTGCACATAGGCATCGGCGATGGACAGCGACGAATTGACGATCGTCTTGGTGCGAATCTCGAACCAGCGGTCGAGACCGATATCGAGCGTGATCGATGCGATGATGGCCACCATGATGGCGGGGATGGCGGCGACGAGCGCGAACATGGCCACGATGCGCACATGCAGCCGCGAGGCTGCCTTGCCATGCCGGCGCGCCATGACGATGCGATGCACCTCCCGGCCGATCAGTGCGATCAGCAACAGGACGAAGACGGCGTTGAGCGCGATGAGCGCCCAGGTTGTCCTGGCGTCGGGCGCAATCGGCGTCGCGCCGACCAGGATGGCGAACGAAATGGCCGCCATGACCAGCGCACCCACGACCGCCACCACGCCGGGCAGCGCCAACAGTCGGCGCCCGTCACGCGTGCCGGGGTCGTTGAAAAGCGGTTCGTTCGGTGTCGGAGCCTGCGAAGCCATGTCGCCGTCTAGAGCCAGTGATTGCGTCGGATCTATGCAACGCATTGTGGCGATTATGCAACAAGTGTGGCCTGGACGGAAATCTTTCGCGGCCAGTCCCCCGGAAAAGCGCTTCGGCTCGATCCCAGCTCAGGCCTGGCGTGACGATTTGTAGACGTTGACGCCGAGTTCGCGAATCTTCTTGCGCAGCGTGTTGCGGTTGAGCCCCAGCAGTTCCGCGGCTTTGATCTGGTTGCCGCGCGTCGCGGTCATCGAGGCCAGCACCAGCGGATACTCGACCTCCGAGAGAATGCGCTGGTAGAGGCCGGCAGGCGGCAATTCGCCGGCAAACGAGGTGAAATAGCGCTGCAGGAAATGCTCGACCGCCTGGCCGATGGACAGGTCGTCGGGAATGAGGTTGCCGCCGCCCGGCACCACGGGACGCTCGCCGGTCTTGAGTTCGGCCTCGATGATCTCGGCAGAAATCTCGTCCTGTGAATAGAGCGCGGCGAGCCTGCGGACCAGGTTTTCCAGTTCGCGCACATTGCCCGGCCAGGGATAGCGCTTCATCAATTCGATGCCGCCCGACGAGATACGCTTGGTCTGGAGACCTTCCATCTCGCCGAGCTTGAAGAAGTGCCGGACGAGGTCCGGCACGTCCTCGGAGCGCTCGCGCAGTGCCGGCAGCCTGAGGGGCACGACATTGAGGCGGTAGAAAAGATCCTCGCGGAAGAGCCCCTGGTTGATCAGCGTGCGCAAATCCTTGTTGGTGGCGGCGACGATGCGCACGTCGGTCTTGATCGGCGTGCGGCCGCCGACCGTCGTGTATTCGCCCTGCTGGAGGACGCGCAGCAGGCGCGTCTGCGCTTCCATCGGCATGTCGCCGATCTCGTCAAGGAACAGCGTGCCACCTTCAGCCTGTTCGAAACGGCCGGTTGAGCGATTCTGCGCGCCGGTGAAGGCGCCCTTCTCATGGCCGAACAGTTCCGATTCGATCAGGTCGCGCGGGATGGCCGCCATGTTGATGGCGACGAAAGGGCCGCCACGGCGGCGGCCATATTCGTGCAGCGCACGCGCCACCAGCTCCTTGCCGGTGCCCGACTCACCCGAAATCATCACCGTCAGGTCGGTCTGCATCATGCGCGCCAGCATGCGATAGATGTCCTGCATGGCGGCCGAGCGGCCGACCAGCGGCATGGTCTCGGGCTGCTCTTCCGGCCGCGCGTCGATCTTGGGGCGCCGCGGCTCCGACAGCGCCCGGTTGACGATGTTGAGGAGCTCGGTGAGGTCGAACGGCTTCGGCAGATATTCGTAGGCGCCGGTCTCGGAGGCACGGATCGCCGTCATGAACGTATTCTGGGCGCTCATGACGATGACGGGCAGCTCCGGCCGTGCTTTCTTGATGCGCGGCAGCATGTCGAAGGCGTTCTCATCCGGCATTACCACGTCGGTGATGACGAGATCGCCCTCGCCCGCCGCCACCCAGCGCCACAGCGTCGAGGCGTTGGAGGTCACGCGCACCTCATGGCCGACACGCGAAAGGGCCTGGTTGAGGACCGTACGGATCGCTGCATCGTCGTCGGCGACGAGAATATTGCCGCGAACGGTCATTTGCGGTCTCCTTCAGCGTCTTCATCGGCGCCCAGCGCCGTTTCCTTCCAGGCCGGCATCAGGATGCGGAACATCGTCGCGCGCGGCGTCGATTCGCATTCGATGATGCCGCCATGCTCACCAACGATCTTGGCAACCAGCGCGAGGCCCAGTCCCGAGCCGTTCGGCTTGGTGGTGATGAAGGGATCGAACAGGATCGGCAGGATATCCTCCGAGACGCCGGAACCGTTGTCGCGTACGCAGAACTCGAGCGGCAGCGACACGCGATCCTGGGTGCCAGGTACCGAAACACGAATGCCGGGCCTGAAAGCAGTCGACAGGACGATTTCGCCTTGCGGGTCGCCGCCGATCGCCTCGGCGGCATTCTTGACCAGGTTGAGGAACACCTGGATGAGCTGGTCGCGGTTGGCGAAAACCGGAGGCAATGAAGGATCATAATCCTCCAGTATCTTGATTTTTTTCGCAAAACCGTTCTTGGCGATCGCCTTCACATGGTCGAGTACGACATGGATGTTAACGGGGTAGCGGTCGATCGGCCGCTCGTCGGAAAACACCTCCATGCGATCGACCAGCGACACGATGCGGTCGGTCTCGTCGGTGATCAGCCGCGTCAGCGCGCGATCCTCGTCGGAAGCGGACAGTTCAAGCAGCTGGGCAGCGCCCCTGATGCCCGAGAGGGGGTTCTTGATCTCATGGGCGAGCATCGCAGCCAGACCGGTCACCGAGCGCGCCGCGCCGCGATGCGTCATCTGCCGGTCGATCTTGTCGGCCATCGACCGTTCCTGGAACATCACCACGACGGAACCTGGAAACTCCGGCACCGGGGCGACATAAAGATCGACCACCTTCTCGATGCCGAGACGCGGAGACGACACGTCGACGCGGTATTCGTTGACGGGGGCCCGGCGCTCGCGCACCTGGTCGACCAGCGTCAGCAACGGGCTGCCGAAGGGGATGAGCTTTGACAGCGTGTTACGGGCGAGCATCGTCGCGCTCGAGCGGAAGAAGTCTTCCGCATCGGCGTTGGCGAAGGTGATGAACCCCTCCGGGCTGATCATGATGACCGGACGGCGGATGGTGTTGAGCACGATCTGGGCGGCATCCGCCATTTCCGGGCTCTGGCCGACGGAGGCGTTCATGCGGCGCTCCGCAAGGGTGTTTGCTCGGCGGCCGAAAACACCTCGCGAAGCAAGGTAATCGTCCGCGCGGGATTGAACGACGTTAGAATGGCCTTGCGCTTTTCGTCGGCAACGGCGCCGGCATGGCGGTCCAGATACCAGCCGAGGTGCTTGCGCGCTTGGCGCAGGCCGCTCTCGACGCCGTAGAGCGCCAGCATGTCCTCGTAATGGGCAATGATGTAGTCGGCCAGTTCCGCAGCGCTTTCCGGTAGCCGGGCAAGCTCGCCTGCCGCCGCGACCGCGATGGTTCCGGCGGTCCAGGGCGCGCCGTAGTGGGCGCGGCCGACCATCACCGCATCGGCGCCGGACTGCTCCAGAACAGCGGCGGCTTGCGCAGGCGAAGACACATCGCCATTGGCGACGACCGGGATCGACACGGCAGCCTTTACGCGAGCTATGGCACGCCAATCAGCCTTGCCCTGGTAGAACTGGCAGCGCGTGCGGCCGTGCACCGTTACCATCTTGACGCCCGCCTGCTCGGCACGGCGCGCCAGGTCAGGCGCGTTGAGCGCCGTTTCGTCCCAGCCGAGCCGCATCTTCAGCGTCACCGGCACACCGACCGCGCCGACCACGGCGTCGACCAGCGACAGTGCATGATCGAGGTCCTGCATCAGTGCCGAACCGGCATAGCCGCCGGTCACCTTCTTGGCGGGGCAACCCATATTGATATCGATGATGTCGGCGCCCTCGCCGGCGGCGATGCGCGCGCCTTCGGCCATGTGTGCCGCCTCGCGGCCGGCAAGCTGCACCATATGGACGGGCAGGCCCGAATGACGTATGCGCAGGTCGCAGCCGGCCCTGCCTTTGGCGAGCTCGCCGCTTGCCACCATTTCGGACACGACCAGGCCGGCGCCATGCGCATGGGCGCGTCGCCGGAACGGCTCGTCGGTAATTCCCGACATCGGCGCGAGGAACACGCGATTGCGGATACTCACGCCGCCGACATCGAGAGGTGCGGCCAATTTGGTCAGGTCAAGCATGCACAAAAACCAAGCATGTTCATTTGCTGCACATTCTCTAGCCATATCGGCCGCAATGTGCAACGCGCAATGACGTCACATTACGGCGCAATTGGGAAATGCCGAGCTCGGCTGCAGTCCCGAGCAAAGCGCCGCGCCTTGCACGGACACGCAATGGACGTTTTAGGGCTTCATGTTGGCCTACGATCTCTCCGAAAACCGATTACACTTTTGGGGATCGTGCGCTAAGCCAATCGGCATGACTGACGGAAACGAAAATCAGGCTTTGGAGGCGAACGGCAAGGTCGCGGTGGTTATTGTTGCGGCCGGCCGTGGCGCGCGTGCCGGACAGGCCGATGGGCCGAAGCAATATCAGCAGATCGGCGGTCGCGCCGTCATCGCCCACGTCATCGATATTTTCCTGGCGCATCCGCGTATCGGCCCGCTCGTCGTGGCAATACACGCCGAGGATCACGAACTTTTTCGACATGCCGTCGGCGCACACTCCAATCGCGTCACGGCAATTGCGGGTGGCCCCACCAGGCAAGACTCGGTTCGACTCGGACTGCAGGCGTTGAGAAGCCACGCACCGGACAAGGTTCTCATCCACGACGCGGCGCGCCCCTTCGTCGACGCGGATCTGATCGACCGTACGATCGCGGCCATCGGCGAGCGCGAGGGCGCGCTCCCGGCGCTGCCCGTTGCCGACACGCTGAAACGCGAATCCGCCGCCGGGATGGTCGCCGAAACGGTTTCCCGGAGCGGGCTTCACGCGGCGCAAACGCCGCAGGGTTTCCCATTCCTGGCGATCATGGCCATGCATGAGGAAGCCTATAACAGCGGCAAAACCGACTTTACCGACGACGCCGCGATCGCCGAGTGGATGCAGATGCCGGTCAAACTTGTTCCCGGCTCGCCGGACAACGTCAAACTCACCTGGGCACGGGACATCGCCATGGCGGACCAACGACTTTCCAGCGAGCGCATGCGCTTTCCCGATATCAGAACCGGCAATGGCTACGACGTCCACGCGTTCGAGCCTGGCGACCACGTCACGCTATGCGGCATCGCCATCCCGCACGACAAGAAACTGTCCGGCCATTCCGATGCCGATGTCGGGCTCCATGCCCTTACCGATGCGCTGCTGGCGACCTGCGGCGCCGGCGATATCGGCACGCATTTCCCACCCTCCGACCCGCAATGGAAGGGCGCCGCCTCGCGGCTGTTCGTGGAACATGCGGCAAAGCTGGTGCGTGCGCGCGGCGGCCGCATCGCCAATGCCGACATCACGCTGATCTGCGAGGCGCCACGCGTCGGCCCGCATCGCGAGGCGATGACGGCTGCCCTGTCGCAGATGCTGGCCATCTCCGCCGACCGCATCTCCATCAAGGCGACAACCAACGAGAAACTCGGTTTCGTCGGCCGCGAGGAAGGCATTGCAGCGATCGCCACGGCGAGTGTGGTGTTTCCCGGCGAGGTGCCGGAATGAGCAACAGCGAGCTGGCAAACGCATTGCTGCAAGCCTGCCAGAAGCGCGGCATCATGCTTGCGACGGCGGAAAGCTGCACCGGCGGCATGATCATCGCCGCGCTGACCGACATCGCCGGCTCTTCCGCCGTGGTCGATCGCGGCTTCATCACCTATTCCAATGAAGCCAAGATGGACATGCTCGGGGTTTCCGCCGCCACGCTGGAGGCTCATGGCGCGGTTTCACGCGAGACAGCGATCGAAATGGCAACCGGCGCGCTGGCGCGCTCCCGCGCTGGGCTCAGCCTCGCCGTTACCGGCGTTGCCGGACCGGGCGGTGGCTCGCCGGAAAAGCCGGTCGGCCTGGTCTGGTTCGGGATTGGCCTAAGCGGCCGGCCGGTGACGGCCGAGCGGGTGCTGTTCGCCGATGAAGGCCGTGATTTCATTCGCCAGGAGACCGTCAGCCATGCACTCAAGCTGGGATTGCACGCGCTTGGGCATGCTCACGCCGGTTTTACACCGTAGATGACATCAGCACGCTTCTCGAATGCCTCGGAAAACATACGGAAAGCACGGTCGAACATCGTGCCCATCAGGGCGCCGAGGATGCGGCTCTTGAACTCGTAATCGATGAAGAAGCAGACGGCGCAGCCGCCGTCGGCAGGGTCGAATCGCCAGACATTGGTCAGATATTTGAACGGACCGTCGATGTATTTGACGTCGATCGCGCGCTCGTCGGGCTTCAGCAGCACCTGCGTCGTGAAGGTCTCGCGGATCGCCTTGTAGCCGATGCTCATATCGGCGACGAGGATGGTGCGCCCATCACGCTCCTTGCGCGAGCGCACCGTCAGCGCCTCGCAAAGCGGCAGGAATTGCGGATAAGCTTCGATGTCGGCGACCAGGGCAAACATCTGTTCCGGCGTGTGGGCAACGCGGCGGGTGGCTTCGAATTTCGGCATGAACCCAACTCTAAAGCGCGTCGCGTCGACACAGACTCATGCGACGCGCTTTGGAGTCTTTGTTCTCGTGCATGTCGTTCTCCCAAAACCCGAGGTCACTTTGGGCGACATGCATCAGAGCGATTTCTGGAGCTGCGCTTCGCGCGCGGCGCGCAGCCTGGCGAAGTCATCGCCGGCATGGTGCGAGGAGCGGGTCAGCGGGCTCGACGCCACCAGCAGGAAGCCCTTGGTCCGGCCGATCGTCTCGAAGGACTTGAACTCCTCCGGAGTGACGAAGCGGATCACCGGGTGGTGCTTTTTCGATGGCTGCAGATACTGGCCGATGGTCATGAAGTCGACATTGGCTGAACGCAGATCGTCCATCAGCTGCAGGATTTCGTTTCGCTCCTCACCCAGTCCAACCATGATGCCGGACTTGGTAAAGATCGAAGGGTCGAGCTCCTTGACCCGCTGCAAAAGCCTGATCGAATGGAAATAGCGGGCGCCTGGCCGGACCGTCAGGTAGTTCGACGGCACGGTTTCCAAATTGTGATTGAACACGTCCGGCTTGGCGGCCACGACGATCTCCAGGGCACCGTCCTTGCGCAGGAAATCAGGCGTCAGTATTTCGATTGTGGTCGAAGGCGTCGCCGCCCGGATCGCACGGATGACGTCGGCGAAATGCTGTGCACCGCCATCGGCGAGGTCATCGCGGTCGACAGAGGTGATGACAACGTGGCTGAGGCCCATCTGCTTGACAGCGTGGGCGACCCGTGCCGGCTCATCCGGGTCGAGCGCGGTCGGGATGCCGGTGGCGACATTGCAGAAGGCGCAGGCACGTGTGCAGATCTCGCCCATGATCATAAAGGTGGCGTGCTTCTTGTCCCAGCACTCGCCGATGTTCGGGCAGCCGGCCTCCTCGCACACCGTCACCAACTTATGCGATTTCACGATCTCGCGGGTTTCGGCATAGCCTTTGGACACAGGCGCCTTGACGCGGATCCAGTCAGGCTTGCGCAGCACGTCCTGGTCGGGCTTGTGCGCCTTCTCGGGATGGCGCAGCCGCGGCGCATTGGCGATCGTGTCGAGGACGGTGACCATCGGAACCCTGGTTTTTTTGCGATCGCCTCCGGCGATCGTCACTTACACGTCATCTAGGACTTTTCAGCACAAAGAAAAAGGCTGCGGCGGTACATGCCGCCACAACCGTTTCGCATGGCGGAAACGATACCGGCTAACGGCGCACCAGACGCCCGGCCCAGATCAGCAGGCAAGCGCCGATGAAACCGGTGATCAGGTAGGCGGTCCAGCCGACGCCAAACACGCCGATGTTCAAGGCACGCAGGATCGCGTTCAGCACCACTGCGCCGGCAATGCCCAAGATGATGTTCATCAAGACGCCGGTATTGCTCTTCATGACCATTTCGGCAAACCAGCCCGCCAGGCCGCCGATGATGATGGCTGCGATCCAGCCCACGCCATTCACGTCCATATGCCCTCTCCTTATTTGAGAAAAAACGCATCCGGAAACGAACTAACTTGCCGTCGAGCTCCAGCGGTTTTCGCATCTGAGTCTCGTGCGGCCAATCTATCATGCGTTCAACACACGGCCATAGGCGTCGAGCACGCTTTCCTTCATCATCTCCGACAGCGTCGGGTGCGGGAAGATCGTGTGCATCAGTTCTTCCTCGGTCGTCTCGAGGTTCATCGCCACGACAAAACCCTGGATCAGTTCGGTCACTTCGGCGCCCACCATGTGGGCGCCAAGCAGCTGGCCGGTCTTCTTGTCGAAAATGGTCTTGATGAAGCCCTGGTCCTCGCCGAGCGCGATGGCCTTGCCATTGGCGGCGAACTGGAAGCGGCCGACCCTGACATCCTTGCCCTCGGCCTTGGCTTTCGCTTCCGTCAGGCCGACCGAAGCGACCTGCGGATTGCAATAGGTGCAGCCAGGGATCTTCAGCTTGTCGATGGCGTGCACGCCGGGGAAATTGGCGATCTTCTCGACGCAGATGACGCCTTCATGCTCGGCCTTGTGGGCGAGCATCGGCGGGCCGGCGACATCGCCGATGGCATAGATGCCGGGCACATTGGTCTTGCCGTAGCCGTCGACGACGACGCAGCCGCGCTCCGTCTTTACGCCAAGCGTCTCCAGGCCGAGGCCCTCGATGTTGCCTTGCACGCCGACGGCCGAGATCATCCGGTCGGCCGTGATCTTCTCCACCTTGCCGTCCTTCATCTCGACATGCGCAGTGATCGAGTTGGCGCCTTTCTCGACCTTGGTCACCTTGGCTTCGAGGATGATCTTCATCCCCTGCTTCTCGAACTGCTTCTGGGCGAATTTCGACACCTCGGCGTCCTCTACAGGCATTACCGCCGGCAGCAGTTCGACGACGGTCACGTCGGCGCCCATGGTGCGGTAGAACGAGGCGAATTCGATGCCGATGGCGCCCGAACCCATCACCAGCAGCGACTTCGGCATTTCCTTGGGCACCATGGCCTCGAAATAGGTCCAGATCAGCTTGCCGTCCGGCTCGATGCCCGGCAGCGTGCGCGGCCGGGCGCCGGTCGCCAGTATGATGTGCTTGGCGGTGTAGGTGCCCTCGCCCTTGACGCCTTTCGGCACAGGCGGCTGCGGCTCCATCGGCTTCTTGGCCGTCTTGGAGACGACGATCTCGCCCGGTTTTGTCAGCTTGGCCTCGCCCCAGATGACGTCGACCTTGTTCTTCTTCATCAGGAAGGCGACGCCGCCATTGAGCCGCAGCGACACCTTGCGCGAGCGGTCGACGACGGCCGACGTGTCGACGCTGACCTTGCCGTCGAGCTTCAGTCCATAGTCCTTCAGATGATCCGAATAATGCATGATCTCGGCCGAACGCAGCAACGCCTTGGTCGGAATGCAGCCCCAGTTCAGGCAGATGCCGCCAAGATGCTCGCGCTCGACGATCGCCGTCTTGAAACCGAGCTGCGCGGAACGCACTGCCGTGACGTAGCCGCCGGGACCGGAGCCGATGATGATGACGTCGTAGTTCTCAGCCACGGTTTTCTCCTTCAATCACAATTCCAGCATGACGCGCACGAGCGGCGTCAACGCCTCGCCGATGTTTCGCGTATTTTCGGCATCGAGATGGACACCGTCGAGCGGCGTGGTCTGGGCCACCGTGCCGGCATCGAAGAAGCCGCAGCCAGCCTCATCGGCAAGCGCGGAATATTGCGGCGCAAGCTCTTTGGAGGCATCGTCGCCGCCGGCAAACATCGCCTTGAACTCGGCATCTTCGGTGCGACTGACGAGAGGCGGTGAAACGATCAGGATCTGCGGCGCCGGCCAGTCGAACGGATAGTCGTGGCCGCGCACGATGTCGATCAGGCGCTGGATGCCTTGTTTGGCCGCAACGGGATTGCCGTGGATCCAGGGCTTCATGTCGTTGGCGCCGAGCATGATGATGATGAGGTCGATCGGCGCATGCGTGGTCAGCACCGTCGGCAGCGTTCTTGCGCCATTGCGGTCGGCGCCTGCCAGGTGATCGTCGAACGCCGTTGTGCGGCCATTCAGCCCCTCGGCAATGACATGCACGCCGTCACCTAGTCCGGTCTGCAGCACGCTTGGCCAGCGATCCTCGAGCGCATGACGGCCACCGTCGGCATTGTAGCCCCAGGTCAGCGAGTCGCCGTAGCAAAGAACCGTCTTCATCCTGCTCAACCCGCCCCTGCGAGGGTGTATTCTTCCTCGGCATTGGTGACGACGGCGAATTCCTGCGCCTCCAAGCCGCCGGCGAAGAAGCCGGTGAAGAATTTCCGCACCGCCTTGTTCTTCCTACACCAGCATGCCCATCGGGTTCTCGATCAGCTTCTTGAAGGCGACCAGCAGTTCGGCGCCGAGTGCACCATCGACGGCG